>DATFVJ010000087.1:0-2139 GCA_035260365.1 Streptosporangiaceae bacterium | reverse complement strand
TGCCCGCCCCCCGCCATGGCCTGCGGAACCCGACGGTGATGCGGTTCACGATGAAGCTGCTCGCCAACCTCACCGAGCCGCGTGGAGGTGACGCGGCGGACCGTGTCATCAACGCCCTGTCAAAGATGGCACCGGCCGCCTAGGCGGGGGCGGTGCAGAAGCGGAAATAGTCGTCACATCTAGGATGGGGAATCCCGGCTGTGAGCAGCACTCGCGAGAAGCGGCACGGCGCGAACGGTTGCGGTCGCCCGGCCACCCGCGCGGTGCCCCGCGACCGTGACGCACGACAAAGAAGAGGTGGACGGCGATGAAGCTGTACGTGCCGATCCTGGTCCTGGCGGCCCTGTCGCTCGGTTTCGCGATCTTCTCGCTCGTGGTGGGGACGCTTTCCGGCCCCAGACGGTGGAACCGCGCCAAACTCGAGGCCTACGAGTGCGGCATCGAGCCGACGCCACAGCCGCCCGGCGGCGGCCGGTTTCCGGTGAAGTACTACCTGACGGCGATGCTGTTCATCGTCTTCGACATCGAGATCATTTTCCTGTATCCGTGGGCCGTGTCCTTCGACCAGCTCGGTCTGTTCGGGCTGATCGAGATGGTCCTGTTCATCGGTACGGTCCTGGTCGCGTACGCCTACGTCTGGCGGCGCGGCGGTCTGGAGTGGGACTAGCTATGGGCATCGAAGAGAGGCTGCCGGGCGGGGTCATGCTCGCGACCCTGGAACAGGTGGCTGGCTGGGCGAGAAAGAGCTCGGTCTGGCCGGCCACGTTTGGCCTGGCCTGCTGCGCGATCGAACTGATGCAGGTCGGCGGCCCCCGGCACGACCTGGCCAGGTTCGGCATGGAACGGGCGTCCGCCACACCGCGCCAGGCCGATCTGATGATCGTGGCCGGCCGGGTCAGCCAGAAGATGGCCCCGGTGCTGCGCCAGATCTACGACCAGATGTCGGCGCCCAAGTGGGTCATCTCGATGGGCGTGTGCGCTTCGAGCGGCGGGATGTTCAACAACTACGCGATCGTGCAGGGCGTCGACCACATCGTGCCGGTCGATGTCTATCTGCCCGGCTGCCCGCCCCGGCCCGAAATGCTGCTCGACTCGATCGTCAAGCTGCACGACAAGATCCAGAATTCCAAGCTGGGCGCGCACCGCACGGCCGAGATAGCGGAGCTTGAGTCCGAACGGCTGCGCAGGCTGCCGCTGCTCGACGCGGGCGTCGGCGCCAGGGAGGTGGGCAGGTGAGCGAGCCCGGCCGGCCGGCCGGCGAGGAATCCGGCGACTCCTCCCCGGCTCAGCCGGGCCTGCCGGCCAGGGCCGGCGAGGAACGGCTGGCTGAGCGCGTCATCAGGACCGGTATGTTCGGCGTCTCCGACGGCGGTGACACGTCGGGCTACGGCGGGCTGCGCGTCCGCCTCGTTCCGGCCCTGTCGTCGCCGCGGCCCTACGGCTCGTACTTCGACGAGATCGCCGACGCGCTCGAACGCGCGGTCGACGCGGCCGGGGTGAGTTTCGGTGCCGCGGTCGAACGGGTTGTCGTCGACCGGGGTGAGCTGACCTTCCACGTCAAGCGGGAGCACCTGCCGACGGTCGCGCGGCGGATGCGCGACGAGCCCGCACTGCGGTTCGAGCTTTGCACCGGGGTCAGCGGCGTGCACTACCTGGAAGACCCCGGCCGCGAACTGCACGCCGTCTACCACCTGGTATCCATTACGCACAACCGGCGGGTGCGGCTCGAGGTGAGCGCGCCCGACGCGGATCCGCACATCCCGTCGATCGTGGACATCTACCCGGCGAACGACTGGCACGAGCGTGAGACGTGGGACTTCTTCGGGATCGTCTTCGACGGCCACCCCGCGCTGACCCGCATCCAGATGCCGGACGACTGGAAGGGCCACCCGCAGCGGAAGGACTACCCGCTCGGCGGGATTCCCGTCGAGTACCGCGGTGCCAAGGTGCCCCCACCGGAGGAGCGGAGGTCGTACGCATGACGAGCGGCTACGGGGACGGTTCGTGGCCGTCCGCGCCGACCGGGGACGGCGGGCCCGGCGCGAGCGCGCCGGGTGACGCCGACGCGGAGGAACCGCCCGCGCCCCCGGTGACCGATCCCGACGAGGCGGAAGGCCGGGTGTACACGGTCAGCGGCCA
>DATFVJ010000086.1:0-8558 GCA_035260365.1 Streptosporangiaceae bacterium | reverse complement strand
CAGCGCGCGCGAGGCGCTGAGCCCGACCGCGGTGAGCGCGGCGGTCAGGGTGACCTCGACCAGGCCGAACCCACCGGGCGTGACACCCGTGCTGCCCACCGCGGCGCCCGCGCCGTAGGCGAGCACGAGCCCGTGCCACGGCACCCGCGAGCCCGTGGCGAGGATCGCGCAGGCCAGGCATCCGCAGTCCGCGACCCAGTTGATCACGGCCAGCGTGAACACCTCGGCGTACCGTGGCCACGGGAGCTTGATGCTGGCGACGCGGTCCAGAAAGTCTTCCACGGCGTTCGGGTCGAACCGCGGCCGGTTGAAGAAGCGCTGCGAGACGCGGACCGCGCTGGCGATGATCTGCCGCAGCGCGGTGCGTACCCGCTGGTAACGCAGGGCGAGCAGCACCGCGAGGGCAGGCAGCACGAACAGCGCGGCGAGGGCGAAGCTTGCCGCGGTGGCGGCCGACGCGCCGCCCGCGAGCGCGCCGGCGACGAGGAGCAGGGCGAGCGCGGACGACGAAAGGATCGCCGACACCGCGAGCGCCCAGCCGGTGACCGCGGATCCGACGCCGTGCCGCCTGAACTGCTGGTACGTGAACACGGCCGCGAGCTGCGTACCCGCGAACGGCAGTGACATCGACAGGGCGTTACCCGCATAGGTGACGGCCATGACCGAGCCGAACGTCGCCTGGTGACCGTCGACGCGGAGCAGGCGCCTGCGGCTGAGCCCGAAGGCGGTGAGCGAGACCGCCTCGAAGGCGACCGCGGCGACGAACCACACCCAGTCGAGATGCCCGAGCGAGGTCACCGACTCCATGAGCGTGTGCCTGGAGACGATGACGATGACGGCCAGGACGGCGACGGCGAGCGCTATCAGCACCACCCGGCGCCAGGGCGGCCGCCGCCGCGCGCCGCTAGCCCTCGCCTCGCCGCCCTGGCTGCTTGGCACGCGGTTCGCTCTCCTGTCTCATAGGGGTGCACCTACCCCTTCGGTACGGACGAATGCCGCCGTATTACCTCTCAGGCGGCCCAGGCCCGGCTTCGCGGCGGCACCGGAGACGGTGGCCTTACTACCGGATGTCAGCCGGCCAGGCCTCCCCAGGTCAAATCCGGGGAACCGCGGCCCGCGGCCGCTGACCTTTCCGCGGCGTCAGCCGCCCTGACCGCCGTATCACCCCCGCGCGTCTGGACGCGGGTGCCGCAACCGGGAATCATGGACACAGGCCCGCGGCTGCGGGACAAGGGGCTGCGGGCCAGCGCGTGCGGCTGAAGTGTAACGGGCCAGCGCGTGCGGCTGAGTGTAACGGGCCAGCGCGGGCGGGCCAGCGCGTACGGGCAGGGGGAGGAGGACCGATGGGAATCGTGTCACCTGGATTCCGCGGCCGGCGGCGGGATGCGGGCGTAAAGCTGCCACCCGGGCAATACCTGGTCAGGGACTTTCCCGTGCTCTCGGCCGGGCCGACCCCACGGGTGCCGCTCGACCGCTGGGAGTTCGTCATCACCACCGAGGACGGCCAGCAGCGCCGCTGGTCATGGAGCGACCTGCTCGCCCTGCCCAGCGAGACGCCGACGGTGGACCTGCACTGCGTCACGAAGTGGTCGAAGCTCGCCACCAACTGGCAGGGCGTGTCCCTGGACCTGCTGCTCGCCGGCGTCGAGACCGCGGCCGGCTTCACGCTCGTCCGCTCCTACGGCGGGTACACCACCAATCTGCCGATCGGGGACCTGCGCAACGGCCAGGCGTGGATCGCCTACCGGTACGACGGAGGTGATCTTCCGCCCGAGCACGGCGGCCCGGCCCGGCTGCTCGTGCCCCACCTGTACTTCTGGAAGTCGGCCAAGTGGGTGCGGGGCATCCAGCTGCGGCTCGATGACGAGCCGGGGTTCTGGGAAAGCGCCGGATACCACAACTACGGTGACCCATGGCGCGAGCAGCGGTACCAGGGCGACTAGGCGACCGCCGGCTGACCTGGCAGCCCGCCCGGTTGCTCGAATCCCGCGCCGAGAACGCCGGGGCGCGCTCCCTGGTCTTCGCCGTACCCGGCTGGCCGGGGCACCTGCCCGGGCAGCACACCGACGTGCGGCTCACGGCCCCCGACGGGTACAGCACCGAACGCAGCTACTCCCTGGCCGCGCCCGCGGCCGGTGACCGCATCGAGCTGACCGTGCAGCGGCTGCCCGACGGCGAGGTCTCGCCCTACCTCACCGACGTGCTCGGCGTCGGCGAGGAAGTGGAGATCCGCGGCCCGGTCGGCGGGTGGTTCGTGTGGCGGCCCGCCGACAACGGCCCGGTCCTGCTGGCCGCGGGCGGCTCGGGCATCGTCCCGCTGATGGCGATGATCCGGGCGCGCCGCCTCGCGGCGAACCGGTCGCCGTTCCGCCTGGTGTACTCGCTGCGCACGCCAGCGGACCAGTACTACGCCGGCGAGCTGCGCGAGCCGGCACCCGGTGACAACGGAGTGAAGGTCACCTACATCTACAGCCGTGCCGCGCCGCCCGGCTGGGCGCGCCCGCCTGGCCGCCTGATGGCGGCCGACCTCGCCGCGGCGGGCTGGCCCGCGCAAGCGGCCCCGGCCTGCTTCGTCTGCGGGCCGACCGGATTCGTCGAGGCGGCCGCGGACATCCTCGTCGGTCTCGGCCACGACCCCGGCCGCATCAAGACCGAGCGATTCGGCCCGAGTGGAGGCTGACATGACCGAGCAGTACCTGGACGGCAACGCGCTGGCCGGCCCGCTGAGCGAGATCTTCGCGATGGACGTCACCGTGGCGGTCGGCCGCTGCGCCAACTGCAGGCTCACCGGGCCGGTCGCCGGGCTGCGGCTCTACTACCGCGCGCCCGGCCTGGTGGCCCGCTGTCCCGGCTGCGACAGCGTGATGCTGCGCCTGGTCCGCGGCCCGGCCGCCGCCTGGCTCGACATGAGCGGCACCGCGGCCCTGCGGATCCCGGTCCCGCCCGAGCCCTGAGCCGCCCCACTCCAGGCGGAGCCCGGCCCACTCCAGGCGGAGCCCGGCCCACTCCAGGCCCCTGGGAACCCGGCCCCACCCCGGTTGACCGATAATGAACATTATGTTAAGTAAAGCGGCGGATTCGGCGGCTGTCCTTGTCGCGCTGCACCGGGCCGCCTACCTCCTCTATACATACCGAAAGCGATTGGCGCGGCGCGGAATTCTGGTAATCGGCCCGAGCACCACATTTCTGCGCTATGTCGTCTCATCGAATCTGGTCGCCGCAGGTCAGCGCGTCGCTCATGGACACGAGCTGGTTCCCGGTTCAGGGAGGCTGGCGGGCAGGTCGAAGCCGCGGAAGGCGTCTGGGGTGAGGAAGGCGGTGATCTCCTGGATCTGCTCGCCGCGCAGGGTGAGCACGTCGACGGCGCGCGGCGTGAAGGTCTGTGTCGTGTCATCCCAGGCGTAGGCGCCGAAGGCGAGCTGCCCGTTCGCGCGCGCGGGGATGAGGCGCCAGCGCATCGCCTTGGCCAGCGGCCCGCCGCCGAGGAACCTGCCCACCTGTTCGCGCCCGCGGTACCAGGCTGGCAGGGGCGGCATCGCCAGCTTCGCGTCTTCGGCGAGCATGGCGACGACCGCGCCGACGTCGTTGCGCTCCCAGGCGGTGACGTAGCGCTGCACGACCTGTCTGAGCGTGGCGTCGCTCAGTGAGCGCAGCGTCGCCTGCTGGCTTTGTTCCGGCAGTCGTTGGCCCACTGTCTGGTGGGCGCGCTGCAGGGCGCTGTCGACCGAGACGGGCGTCGTTTCGAGCGCCGTGGCGGTTTCACGGGCCGAGAAGCCGAGCACGTCGCGGAGTATCAGCACGGCGCGCTGTCGCGCGGGCAGGTGCTGTAGTGCCGCGATGAAGGCGAGCTCGACGCCCTCGCGCTGCTCATAACGGGCCTCCGGGCTGGCCAGGCCGCTGCCGGGCCCCAGCCGCTCATCCGGGTAGGGTTCGAGCCACACCGCCTCGGTCACGGGCTCGCCGGGGTCGTCGTGGGGGTCGGCGGCGGGCCCGTAGTCGACCGGAAGCACACGTCTGGGCCGCCGCTCGATCGCCCTGAGGCAGGCGTTTGTCGCGATCTTGTAGAGCCAGGAGCGGACCGAGCTCCGGCCCTCGAACCGCGGCAGGCCGCGCCAGGCGCGCAGCAGCGTCTCCTGCAGCGCATCTTCCGCGTCCGCGGCCGAGCCGAGCATCCGGTAGCAGAGGGCGTGCAGCTCGCCGCGGTACGGCCCGGCGAGCCGGCCGAAGGCATCGTCGTCGCCCCGCCGGGCGGCCTCGAGCAGCTCGCGCTCGCTCGCGGTCACCACCGCGTGAGCCGCTCTCGTCCCGCGTTCGGGTCCGGTCGTCATCGTTTTGGCTGCCAGATGACGAGCTCGCCGCACTGTGGCGCCGAAATGACACTGCGCCATCCGGCCGGCCCCTCGCGCGGCGCCAGCAGCACCGAGGCGCCGAGCCGGCGCGCGTGTTCGGTGGACTCTTCGATCTGGCCGACCTCGACGTAGGGCAGCCACAGCGGGCGCGCGGCGGCGCATTCGACGATGCCGCCGCCGAAACCCCTGCCCAGGTCGAGGGCGAGGTACGAGCCGGACCCGGCCTCGATCAGCCGCGGGCGCCAGCGCAAGAGTTTCGCGTAGAACGCGCTCGCCCGTGCCTGATCACCGGTGTGGAGCTCCAGGTGAACGACGGGCCTGGGACTGAACATACGCATGGTCACTTTCATTGTGACCCGCGCGCTGGCCGGAATCCATCGCCACCGGAGCAGAAGGCGCAGTTTTCGTGGCGGGCGATGGATTGCGGCCTTTCACCGGATCACCACCCCCAGAAGCGGCGGCCGGGCTCGCCGGACACCACCCAGGCAGATGCGGGAAGGGCAAAGATGACGTCGAAGATGCGTCCCGCTGGGCGGCACCCAGCTCACCACTGACCGAGCGCATGCGCTTGGACCTGAACCGGAAGGTGGAGATCTCGCCATGAAGACCCCCCGATCGTGTCACCACAGGAGTGGGAGGCTGCGCGCCAGCAACTGCTCGTGAAGGAGAAGGCCCTGACCCGCGCCTGTGACGCGCTGGCCGCCGAGCGGCGCCGGATGCCGTGGCTGGCCGTGGAGAAGGAGTACGCGTTCGACGGACCCGAGGGCGAAGCGAGCCTGCTCGGCCTGTTCGAGGGCCGCCGTCAGCTGATCGTCTACCGCGCCTTCTTCGAACCCGGCGTGTTCGGCTGGCCCGGCCATGCCTGCCGGGGCTGCTCCCTGGTAGCCGACCAGGTCGCCCACGTCGCCCATCTGAACGCCCGCGACACCACTGTCGCCTTCGCCTCGCGCGCGCCGCAGCCCGACATCGAGCGCGTGAAGGCGCGGATGGGGTGGAAGATGCCCTGGTACACCATGACCGACGGCTTCGACACCGACTTCGGCGTGGACGAATGGCACGGCACGAACGCGTTCATCCGCGACGGCGACCGCGTGTTCCGCACCTACTTCATCAACAGCCGCGGCGACGAAGTAATGGGTGGCACCTGGAGCTACCTCGACATGACCGCGCTCGGACGCCAGGAGGACTGGGAGGACTCGCCCGAGGGCTACCCCCAGACCCCGCCGTACGCGTGGTGGAACTGGCACGACGAATACGGCGACGACAAGCCGTCCCCGTGGTGGAGCGACCCCGGCCAAGACAACCTCGACCCCGCCGACCCCCGGCCGCGGCCCGCCGACCCCGCGAAAGACGGCGACGCCAAGTGAACGCCCACGCCGGCTTGGAGGAGAAAATAAGGCCACCCCCAGGATCAAAGTCGAGGTGGGTACCCAGACGTTCACGGTAGTGGCGGAGGAGCTTGACGACACCGCCCGCGCCGAGCTGTGGCCGAAGCTGGTCGCCGGGTCTCCTGCCGTCGGCGAATTCCAGACCAAGACCACGCGGCAGATTCCGGTGTTCATGCTGACCCGCCCGGACTGACCCGCGACGAGAGCCGCCGGCTGGCCACGCTGGGCAGTGCTGTGAGTGACCGTGCTTGACGGTTTCGGCGCCACGCGATGGGATGACTTGCGCCCCTTGCCCGGTTGCTTGACGCGTTCCGGGCCGAGCAGAAGCGAGCAGGCCCAGATGACACACGCGCAGGCGGCGGCCACACCACCGGCCTCGCCACCACCGGCCCCGGCACCACACGCCGCGGCACCACAGCCAGCCGCACCACCGGCATCGGCCCCATCGGTCTCTTACCGGCAGCCAGGTACGGTGCTGACCGACCACACGTTCACGGTCCCGCTTGACCACGGCAACCCCGGCGGCGAGCAGATCACCATCTACGCCCGCGAGGTCACCGCCGCCGGGAAAAGCGCCGCTGGCCTGCCGTGGCTGCTGTACCTGCAGGGCGGCCCCGGGTACCGCGCGCCGCGCCCGTCCGGGCGGGACAAGTGGCTCGACCGTGCGCTCGAGGACTACCGGGTGCTGCTCATGGATCAGCGCGGGACCGGCCGCTCGGCCCCGGCGAACCGGCAGACGCTCGCCCGCCTTCCCGACGCGCACGCACAGGCCGCCTACCTCACACACTTCCGCGCCGACTCGATCGTGCGGGACGCGGAACTCGTGCGGTCCGCGCTGACCGGTGGCGAGCCGTGGGCGGTCCTGGGCCAGAGCTTCGGCGGTTTCTGCACGGTCAGTTACCTGTCGCTGGCACCAGAAGGCATGCGTGAGGCATTCATCACCGGCGGCCTTCCTGGTCTGGACGTCACCGCCGACGATGTCTACCGCGCCGCCTACCGGCGGGTCGAGGCGAAGAACACCGCGCACTACGAGCGGTATCCGGGCGACGTCGAACGGGCCCGCCAGGTGGCCGCTGTCCTGCGGGAAAACCCGGTACGGCGGCCGGACGGCGGGCTGCTGACCGTCGAATCGTTCCAGGCGCTCGGGATCATGCTCGGCGCCAGCACCGGCAGCGACAAGCTGCACTATCTGCTCGAGGACGCGTTCGTGGCCGGAGCCGGCGGGGCGGAGCTTTCCGACGAGTTCCTCTACCAGGCGCAGGCGGAACTGATGTTCGCGGCCAACCCCCTCTACGCGGTGCTGCACGAGGCGTGCTACGCGCAGTGCTCGACCGGCGCGGCCACCCGCTGGTCCGCGCAGCGGATACGCGGGGAGTTCCCGCAGTTCGACGCGGCCGCGGCGGTCGACAGCCACTCCCCCGTGCTTTTCACCGGCGAGATGATCTACCCGTGGATGTTCCGTAACGACCCCGTGCTGCGGCCGCTCTGGGATGCCGCCGACCTGCTCGCCGAGTGCGGCACCTGGCCGGACCTGTACGACACCGCGCGGCTGCGGGCCAATGGGGTACCGGTCGCGGCCCTCGTCTACCACGACGACATGTACGTGGACCGCGAGCATTCGCTGCGGACGGCGGACGTGATCGGCGGCCTGCACCCGTGGGTAACCAACGAGTACGAGCACGACGGCCTCCGGGCCGAGGGCGGCCGGGTCCTCGACCGGCTGATCGCGCGAACCCGCGGTATGCGCCCGTGACCCTCGCACGACAGGTGGCGCCGCACAATCCATAACGGCTGCCGCGGATGCGGGGCGCAACGGGCGCGCACCACGCCGCGCGTCCCGGTAGCCTTGCTGACGTGCCGCGTTATGAGTACCGATGCCGAACCTGCGGTGACACGTTCGAGCGCAGCCGCCCGATGAGCGAGTCGTCCGAGCCGTGCCCGTGCCCGCTGGGCCACGACGACACGGTGAAGCTGCTGTCCGCGGTGTCCGTCGGCGGCACCGCGTCCCCGTCAGCGGCCAGGCCCGCGTCGGGCGGCGGATGCTGCGGCGGTGCCTGCGGCTGCGGCTGAGCGGCGATGAAGCACCGGCCGACAGCGACAAGGCCGCGCCGCGCCGCCGTACGTGCCGGCGCCGCCGTCGCGGCGCTCGCCGCGCCTGTCATCGCCGCCGCGCCCGCGCTCGCCGCCCGCGCGCACGCGCCTGCCCTCCCGGCCGCGCCCACCCGGGCGCAGGCGCCCATGGCGGCCGGCCAGCCGCCTGTCGTGCTCGTGGGCATCGCCGGACTGCGCTGGACCGACGTGTCGGCGCGGGCCACGCCCAGCCTGTGGCGGCTGGCCGGCCAGGGGTCCGTGGGCGCCCTCGTGATCCGTGCGGTCCTGCCGCACACCTGCGCGGCTGACGACTGGCTGACGCTGAACGCGGGTGCGCGGGCCAAGACGCCGCACCCGAACCACGGCCGGTGCCCGGCCATTCCCGCCCCGTCCGCGCTGCCCGCACTCGCCGCCGACAACAGGCAGTTCCACTACAACGCGCACTGGGGGCTCCTCGCCGCCGCGGCCGGGCCCGGCGGATGCGTCACCGCGGCGGGCCCGGGCGCCGCGCTGGCCCTGGCCGGCCGGGTGGGCGGGACGCTGACGCAGGTGCCGGTGTCACGCGTCAGCCGTTCGGTATCAGCGGGCTGCCCACTCACCGTGGTGGATCTCGGGACCGTCCCGGCCGGCCAGGGCCGGGCGGCGGCCGTACGCGGCGAGGACGCGGCCGTTGGCCGGATCGCCGCGGCGATGCCCGCGGGTGGGCTGCTCGTGGTGGCGGGGCTCGGCG
>DATFVJ010000085.1:0-5936 GCA_035260365.1 Streptosporangiaceae bacterium | reverse complement strand
GGAGGTGGCGGCCCGCCGCCGTTTCCGCGCACGTCACACGCCGGATCGGATCGCAACGCCTTATTCCGAACGGCTGCGCGCGGTCAGCGGGCCAGCCCGGCGACCCCGTCGAGGAGGCGGTCGACGTCCGAGCGGTCGTTGTAGTGCACCAGGCCGGCCCGGACGGCGCTGCCGCTGTCCCTGATGCCGAGCGCCGCGGTGAGCTCCCACGCGTAGTTGTGGCCGTGCCACACGTTCACCTTGCGCGCCGCCAGATGCAGCGCGACGTCACGCGGGGTGTGGCCGGCCACCGTGAAGTACCCCGTGGCGGTGCGGTTGGTCGCCTTCCCGTAGCAGGTGACGTGGCGCATGGACGCCAGGCCGCCGAGCAGGACATGCAGCAGCCGCTGCTCGTGCGCCTCGGCGGCGGCCATCGAGGCGCGCAGGCGCGCGCGCCGCGGGCCGGTGGCGGCGCTGTCGAGTGCCGCGAGGTAGTCGACCGCGGCGGCGACGCCGGCCAGGTCGGCGTACGGCGGGGTACCGGTCTCGAACCTCTCAGGCACCGTGCCGGGCGAGGACGCCAGCTTGTCCGGGTGCAGGCCGGCGAGCAGGGCCGGGTCGGCGATGACGGCGCCGACGTGCGGGCCGGACCATTTGTACGCGCTGGTGGCGAAGAAGTCCGCGCCGAGCGCGGTCACGTCGACGGGGCCGTGCGGGGTGGCGTGCACGCCGTCCACGTAGGTGAGGGCGCCGGCCTCGTGCGCCTTCGCGGCGATGGCCGCCACGTCCGGCCGGGTGCCGAGCACGTTGCTGGCCGCCGTGACCGCGACGAGCCTGGTCCGGCTGGACAACAGCTGGTCGTACTGTGCGGCGGGCAGCTCGCCGGTTTCTGTTTCCACCTCGGCCCAGCGCACGGTGGCCCCGGTGCGGGCGGCGGCCTGTACCCACGGCCTGACGTTGGCGTCGTGGTCGAGGCGGGAGACGATTACCTCGTCGCCGGGACGCCACTGCGCGGCGAGGGTGCCCGCCAGCCGGTACGTGAGCGTGGTCATGTTGGGCCCGACGATGACGCCGTCCGGGTGTCCCCCGGTCAGGTCGGCGAGCGCCGCGCGCGAGCGGGCAATGATGTCGTTTGCGCGGTGGCTGGCCGGGAACGCGCCGCCCGCGTTGCCGATCCCGGCGCGGTAGGTCCCGGCGATCGCGCCGATGACCGGCTCGGGCACCTGGGTGCCTGCCGCGCCGTCGAGGTAGGCGTAGCCGTCGGCCAGCGCGGGGTAGGCCGCACGGATCTTGCTCACGTCGAATGTCATGCCCGGCGGGCTCCTTCCAGCGGGACCAGGTGAGTCCATGGTCGCATCTGGAAGAGGTTTCCCCGCCGGAGGGATGGGGGCGCCGCGTGCCGGATGGGCGCACGGGAAAGCTGGGCGCCGGGCTACTGGGCTACTGGCGCGGCGGCTTGGTGGCAAGCCGCCGCGCCAGCGAGGTGAGACGCGCCGTGCGGCGCCATCACCGCCGCGCCATGGCGCCGCACGTGGCGTCGGCCGCGGCTGAGCCGCGGCCGACTGCCTGGTAAGAGCCGCACCGTCCCGTGCCAGGCCGGTGCGGCCCGTACCCTGTCCCGCCTTGTGCCTGACCCACAACGGTGATCGTGCCCGGCCCGGGTTTCGGGCCGGCATCGCGCGTGTGACCGGCGTGTTAACAGCGCGGCGGCTGCGGCGCATACGCCACGTGGGTGTGCCGCCCGCCGGCCGGCTCTCAGGGACGCCAGTCGGGTGACCTGCCCGACGCGACGAGTAACGCCTCCCAGGGATCCCCGGCGGGGAGCGCGATGTGCGGCATCCCGGCGCGCCAGCCCGACACCAAGACCTCGGGGGCGGCCGGGCGATAGTCCTTCCGCATGGCGCGGACCAGGTCCCATGCGTGCAGATGCCATTCCGCGCAGGCGCCGCCGGCCATACCGCCGACCGTCACCTCGACGCCGCGGTAACGGTGGTGCGGCAGATCCCAGGACGGGGTTATCCGCTGCGCGTACGACCGCGCTGACGCCGCGAACGCCTCGATGTGCTCGGGCCCGGTTGCGTCGGGCAACGTCGCGAGCTCGGCGGCGTTCTGCCTGGCCAGCTTCCTGGCCAGCGTCGCCGCGGGCACCCCGGTCGCCATCAGCCGCGACAGGCGGCTCGCCGGCGCGTCGTCGAGATACTCGTGGTAGTCGTCCGCGACGCAGCGCAGGTGCGCGGCGAGTTCGATGACCCGCCACTCGGTGCACGGGGTCACGGCGTCCCAGCCGTCCCCGGTGACCTGGCTGGCGAGCTCGCAGATGACGGTGACGCCGTCGTGGTAAACGGCGAGCGCACGCGCGGGTGCCCACGCAATCACAGACGGATCTCCGGTGCCGGCAGAAACCGGGTCGCCGCCCCCTTCGGCTCGTCCACGCGTGCCCTCCCCCACCGGCAGGCGGTGCCTGCCCGTACCGCCACGGCCCGCCGGTGCACTTAGCCCGGGTCAGCCCAGCGTGCCAGAGGATGGGACCCGCCGCCAATCGCCGATGACATTTCTGCCATCGGCGCCGCGCCGGCGCTGCGCCGGCGCTGCGGCGTCATCGCTGGTACCCGGCGCCGGTGAGCGGCGAGAACGCCGGATTTCCCAGAGCTCGGCGGGCAATGGCCGGCCGGTGCGGGACGGGCGAGCGGGCACGGGCGGCGCGGGATGGGTGGGACGGGAAGATAGCGCCGGTCCGGAAGGTTGCGGTTGTGAGTGACCTGGAACGGATAAGATCCTGAGCCGGGAGCACAGATGGCTATGGAACGGAACCCTGACTGGGCCGGACACCCGGTACGGACGGCCATCGTGGGTGCAGGGGTCGCCGGCTACTCGTGGTTCGCGGGCGGAATCGCCTCGTTCACCACGGCGGCCACGGTCGCGGTAGCGGTTCCCTGGGTCGCGCTGGCGCTGATCGCGGTCCGCTGGCCGCCGGAGCGGGTCCCGCCACCGGAGCGCCTGGACATCGCCGGCGTTTCGTACTGGGCGGTCGCGGCGATGATGTTCTTCGAGTGGGAGGCGTCGGGCTTCAGAGATGGCTCGCAGTGGTGGCACCCGACGCTCAGCATCGTGACGGGCCCGTTGATGGAGTATCACGCGGTCAAGAGCGCCGCCTTCGCGGCCTGGCTGCTGGCCGGGTGGGGACTGATCCGGCGGTGACGGTGACCTTCAGATGAGCACACATACGATCACCGTCCTCGGGTTCACCGCCATCGCGATCGCGTTGATCGCCCTTGAGCTCGTGGCGCGCAGGCGCGGGTCCCGGGTGCCGACCGCGGGCCAGATGATCGGCTTCCTGATGCAGACGCGCATCACGCGGCTGCTCATCCTGCTGCTGTGGGGATGGCTTGGCTGGCACTTCTTCGCCCGCTGAGTCGCGTACGCTGAGGCGCACGGGCGCAGCGCCGCGGGAACGCCCGCGATGCGCCACCCGGGTGCAGCACGGACGAAGCACCGACCGGCCAGGGAGAGTCACGATGGTCACGCGCCGCAGGCCGAGCCGCGAGGCGAAGGAAAAGCACGCCGCGGATCTGCAGCTCGCCGCGCAGTTCCCCGCTCTGTTCGAGGCGGCGCGGGAGGCGGAGGACGCGCTGCGCCTGGCGCAGGCGGGCCGCGCGCCCCTGATCGAGCTCCGGACGCTTGGCCTGGCTCTCGACGACGCGCTGACCGCGGTCATGCATTCCGCGTACGCCAGGGAGCGCGCCGAGATCGGGCCGCTCGGGTACGACGACTGGATCTACCGGCGCAAGGCGAGGGCCAAGCCCAACGTGAAGATGTGGTCGGCGGAAGCGGAGCGGCTGCTGACCCTGCGCGAAGAGCACCGGCTGGCCGGCATCGTCCGGGTGCCGTCGCAGCCCGCGGAGTGGCCGGCCGAGGTGGCGACCGCCTGAGCACGAGGCTGTGCGCGGGCGCTGAGCACCGCAGGGTCGCGTGCGGCTTGGGGTGGGCTTGAGAATGGCGGGAACGACGGACGAACCGGGTCGGACTGCGACTAATCTGGTTACGTTGGCGTAGGTGGCGCACGGCGTCATCCGGGCCGGCCGGGGAACTTCTGCGGCGTAGCGGCGTGTCGTTCTACCGCCGCTGCACCGGCAAAGAGCAAGCTGGATGGGAAAGGTCCCGTTCAGGGGGAAGACCAGGAGGCACGTGATGTGCCCGCACACGCCGGCTTGTCCGGATGCGAAGTCACCGGATCGTGAGGCGGCCCGCACGCTCGCCTCGCATCCCGAGCAGGGGTGGAGCCTGCTCTGTAACGGGATCGTCCTCTTCGAGGACACGGGCGAGTTGCTGCCCGACGGCGACGTCATCGCGCCGCACCGGCCGACCGACCTGTCGCAGCGGTCACCCGCGGCCTAAGCTTGTGATCAAACCCACGAAGATCATTTAACTGCTGCGGTGCTCTCATCGGCTGGCTTCCCGCCGCTCCGGCCTTTCTTCCTGGCCGGGGCGGCGTTCCTCTTGCCGACCGGGTGGCGGGGGCATGGTGGCCGGGTGGCGCCGCGTGGGCGCTCCGCCCTCCACGACCGAGGGTTCTCAAGCAGGCTCTAACATCCGCCGGCGGAGCCAGGCCGCGACCACCGCGCTCACCGCGGCGGGATCCTTGGCCAGCGCGTGCCCTTCCCCCGCGAGCACGACGACCTGCCCGGCGTCCGCCGCGTCCGGAATGCCGAACGGGTCGCTGCCGCCGCTTACCGCGAGCACGTCGACCCCCGCGGCGAGCAGTTCGCCGCGGCGTGAGCGTTCCGGGTGACCGGGCGGGTGCAGGGGGAAGGCCAGCGCGATCACGCCATCGGCCCGCACCGCGGGCGCGGTGCGGCAGGCGACCCTGGCACCGTTGCTCCGCCCGCCCTGGATCAGGGTGATTCCGCCTGCCGGGTGGTCCGTGGTCTCGGCGGCGGCCGCCGCGGCACCGCCCGGCCGTCTCCACGGCATGTCCCGCACGGCGGCGATGATCTCGATCCAGGCGGCGTCCTGCCGGGTGGCCGAACCGGGCGCGCGGCCGCCGCGGACCCGGTAGGGCTGGACGACTCGGGCGACGGCGCCGCCGAGGCCCAGCGCGGCATCGCGCGCGGCGAGCAGGTCGGGCGCCTCGACACCGCCGGCGGCGCCGTGGGTGAGGACGACGAGGAACGGCGGCTCCGGCGCCTGGTCGAGCAGTACGTGGGCCTCACCGTGGGAGGTCGCGACGGTACGCTCGCCCGCCGGGGTCACCCGCCAAGAACCTTCGCGAGGAACTGGCCGGTGTAACTTTCCTCCGTGCGCGCGACCTGCTCCGGCGTTCCCGTGGCGATGACAAGGCCGCCGCGCGAGCCGCCCTCCGGGCCCATGTCGATGATCCAGTCGGCGGTTTTGATCACATCGAGGTTGTGCTCGATGACGATCACCGAATTGCCCGCGTCGACCAGGCGGCCGAGCACTCCGAGCAGTTTGCCGATGTCCTCGAAATGCAGACCGGTGGTCGGCTCGTCGAGCACGTACACGGTCCGGCCGGTCGAGCGGCGCTGCAGCTCCGACGCGAGCTTGACCCGCTGCGCCTCACCGCCGGACAGCGTGGGGGCGGGCTGGCCGAGCCGGACGTAGCCCAGGCCGACGTCGGCGAGGGTCTGCATGTGCCGGCGGATCGGCGGGACCGCCGCGAAGAAGCTCGCCGCTTCCTCGATCGGCATGTCGAGAACCTCGGAGATCGTCTTCCCCTTGAAGTGGACCTCGAGGGTTTCCCTGTTGTAGCGGGCGCCGTGGCACACCTCGCACGGCACGTACACGTCGGGCAGAAACTGCATCTCGATCTTGATGGTGCCGTCGCCGGAGCACGCCTCGCACCGGCCGCCCTTGACGTTGAAGGAGAACCTGCCCGGCTGGTAACCGCGGATCTTCGCCTCGGTGGTCTGCGCGAACAGCCGCCGGATGTGGTCGAACAC
>DATFVJ010000084.1:0-2339 GCA_035260365.1 Streptosporangiaceae bacterium | reverse complement strand
AGCTGAAATGGGTGCCTGAGGTGCCGCCCCCGCGGGTCGACGGGACCGAGCCGCAGGCGCGGGCCGCTGTCCCGCTGGGCGCTGACGGGCGGCGGTTTTCTGACTATGCCGACGCGCTCGCCGCGCTCGATCCGCCGCGGCTGCTCGAGAACAGGATCTGTTACCGCCTGACGAACCTCACACTCGGCGATGGCGCCGCCGCGATGACGTTCGGCCCGAGCACGTACTTCGCAGGCATCAACGTCGACGAGGCGGTGGCGCACGAATTCGCCGGCCGGCAGATGAGCGAGGCCGATAAGCCGCGCCTGGCCGATCTGCCCCTGCGCGACCTGGTGGGCAGCCCCGCGGACCTGGCGGCCCGTGCGGTCACTCCCGCGATCAGCATGCTGACACTGCGCCGCAGCCGTGATGGCGCGATGACGTTCCTGCTGCATCACCGCGACCCCGCCCAGGTGGTCCACGCCGGCGGCCTGTACCAGGTCATTCCGGTCGGCATGTTCCAGCCCTCCAGCGACACCGCCGCCGCGCTGCGGGGCGACTTCGACCTGTGGCGCAGCACGGTACGCGAGTACAGCGAGGAGCTCCTCGGCACCCCGGAGACCTACGGTGACGGCGCCGGGGCCTTCGACTACGACGCCTGGCCGCTGTACCGGGCCCTGACCAAGGCGCGGCAGGACGGGTTGCTCCGCTCCTACCTGCTCGGGATCGGTGTCGACCCGCTGTCACTCGCGGCCGACATCCTCGCCGTCACGGTCATCGACGCAGACGTGTTCGACGACGTCTTCGGCGCTCTGGTGACGGCCAACGCCGAGGGCCAGGTGCTCGGCCACGAAACCCGCGGCTTTGCTTTCACCGCCGGCAACGTCGAGCGTTTCACCGCGCACGAGCCCATGCAGGCCGCGGGCGCGGCCCTGCTCAGGCTCGCATGGGAACACCGGGAGCAGCTCACCGCGCCTGGCTGACGACGTCATCACCGTGCGTGCTCGCCGTCCAGCTTCCGGCTCAGACGGATTGGGGCTCCGGCGCCGCGGCTGGCTGCGTGGTCGTTGCCATCACCGGCGCCGTGCCAGTGCTTGCCCAGTACTCCGCCATCGTGCGCTCCCGGCCGTACCTGTGCCTCAGCCACAGGTAGCAAAGGAACGCCGGCGGTCCGAAGAACGCCTGCGCGGGCACGATCGCGTCGCCGCGGGCGTCGACAAAGTTGATGAGGAGCGGCGCGAGGTTGGGCACGCAGGCACCGAACACCGCGATCAGGCCGAACGCGAGCCGGGCCCCCGGCCGGCCGTACGCCTTGTAGGCGGCGACCGCGAACATGGCATAGACGAGCAGGTCGCCGATGCCGACGCTGAAGTTGTCTATGCCGAACCGCATGCCAAGCGACGGGTCGAGCGGAGTGCCCAGAAGCTCCTCGATGAGCTTGTTGGTCAGCGGGATGACCGCGGTGAAAACGACGTCGTAGGCGGCGAGCGCGAGGGCGAACCAGGCCACGTACCGCAGCTGCATCCCGCCCTGCACGTACAGGTTGGCCACCGCGATCGCGCCGAGGGCGACCAGGACGCTCAGCTCGGCCCACCACAGCTGCCATCCGGCGACGGTGCCGAGCATGGTGCGGCTCGTCCAGATATTGACGCCGACGAGCAGCCCGATGCCGATCCACGTTCGCGTGGAGCCGACCAGCGGACGGTAGCCGATCGACAGCGCGGAGGCGAAGGTCAGCACCAGGAAGCAGGTCAGCGCCCAGCCGGGGAGCGCTACATACAGAAACGGCAGGGCGATGATGAACCCGAGCAGGATCGCGATGTCGCGGCCGTTGAACGTGCCGACCGGCGGCCGCTCCATGCGCACCCGGCGGAAGTACAGCAGCGCACCCGCGCTGACCGCGAACGCGCCGACCAGGGTGACACCCAGCTCGATGAGATTTTGCTGCAGGAGGGAGATCGGCTGGGTCTGCTGCACGAGGGAGATCGGCATGCCGTACGAACCCGTCATGTCATGTTCCAATGAGCGCTTGCTGGCTGGCGAACGTGGTTTCGTGCAGGTCGCTTCGGGTGTGGCGCAGCGAGGTGGCCTGGTCGTCGCCGACGATCGTCAGGTCCACGTCCAGGCCCGCGTCGGCGAAGTGACGGCGGGCCGCGGCGTCGCCGTAGCCGGCGATCGCGGCGGCGGGCAGCGTGAGCTTGACCCGGCCGCCTTCGGCGGTGGCGCCGTAGCGGGCGGGCCAGGGCGCGGTGGGCAGTGCCTCGATGGCCTCGACGAGCTGGCGGGGCGTGACCACACTGGCCGTGTCCAGGTGCAGCAGGTGGTCGGCCTTGCCGAGGATCTGGCTGGTCGCGGGGATA
>DATFVJ010000083.1:0-2175 GCA_035260365.1 Streptosporangiaceae bacterium | reverse complement strand
GGCCTGCTGCGGCATGAGGAGCCGCCCGGCCGCGATGGCACGCCGCCAGCCGAGCAGGTCTTCGTCCGAGGGGCTGAAGTTCAAATAGATCGGATCTACCTGCTCGACGGTCGTCAACAGGTCGCTCGGGCCGGTGACGCGGGCCCCGAGCTGGAGCAGGGCACGCCCCACACGACCCGAGATCTGGGCGCGCACGAACGTGTCGTCGTATTGCTTCTTCGCTGCGTCGCGGGCTGCCTGCGCCTCATCGAGCGCTGTCTGGGCGTCGTCCACATCTTTTTGCGCCACGGCGCGCGAGGCGAGGAGCGGCTTTAAGCGAGCGAGGTTGCGCTGGGCGTTGGCGAGCCGCGCCTCGGCGCTCCTGTAAGCGGCTTCATAGGTCGTGGGGTCGATCCGGAACAGGACCGCGCCCTCGGCGACGTCCGTCCCTTCCAGGTACGGGCGGGCGATGATCACGCCCGTCACCTGAGACCGCACCTCGACCGAGCGCGATGCCTCGGCCTGCCCCACGTACTCGTAGCGCGCGGCGACCGTCTCCGGCGCGACCGTCAGCACGGCCACTTCCGGGGGTGGCGGCGCGGCGTTGGCGGTGCCGGCCGGTCCGCGGCGGCGGAATGCCATCGCCACGATGGCGAGCACGAGAACGGTTGCAACGGCCCACGTGGTCGGCTTGATCAAACGCTTCATGACACGCACTCCCGCGAGACGGTGAAAGAACGGCGTATAGTGCAGCAATGAACTAACGGTGCCGAATGTTCCCCGAGCGGGCCCAACTCGCTGGCGGCCCGCCCGGAAGGGTGGGGCCTACCTACCCGGATTTATGGGAGCAGGAGAGGCGGCCTGGCGACTGTCGAGGCTCAAGGGGCCCGAGCCGAAGTATGCGATCAGCAGCGCGCCGCCGAGCATCGACAAATTCTTCAGGAACATCGCCAGCTGCAGTTGCCGCATCATCGGATCCGTGACCGCCCAGAAGCCGTGCATGGTGACGGTCACGGGGATGAGGAACACCACGAGCAGCAGGGCGCCGAGCTTCGCCTTGTAGCCGAGCACGATGCTCAGTCCTCCGAGGAGCGCGATCAGTCCTGAGAGCGGGACGAGCAGCCGAGCCGCGGGCACGCCTGCCTGCGCCGCGTAACCGACGTAGGCCGCCGTGAAGTGTCCCGGCGCGGCGAAGATGAACATCGCGGCAAAGCAGATCCGTCCGGCCAGTGCGATGTAGTTCACAACAATTTCCTCCTTCGCTTCCGGTGTGAAGTGCCATGCAAACAACGGTTGGACCACGGCTGGTCGGCCCGGGAGTCGCGGCCGACCAGCCGAAGCCATGGTCCGTCAGAACGTCAGCGTCAGGCCGCCCTGCCACGCGATGTCGTGCTGGGTCTTGTTGTAGCCGTAGCGGTCGAACTTGTAGACGAAGTCCCGTCCTTCGGCACGGATGCCGACCTGGCCGAAGCGATACTCGAGGCCGGCGCCGAAGTTGCCGGCGAACTTGGACCAGGTGTCGGTCGCGTCGAGCTGATGCACGCTGATCGCGCCGACCCCGCCGAGCAGGTACGGACTGAACGTGCCCGCGGGGCCATGAATCGGATAGCGCAGCACCAGGTCCGCGTCGTAGGTGAACTTGTTGAACTTGCCGCGGCCCGTGAGCGCCGCGTTCTGGGCGCTGTCCTGCGCCCAGCCGCCGCTCGCGCGGATCCCGACGTTATCATTGAGCCAGCCGGTGGCATCGAGCGACGCCGCCCAGCCGAGCCGCCAGTTGGCGGTGCCGATGTCGTTCAGGTTCGCGGCGCCCGACAGGCCGCCGAACGCGCCGCCGAGGGTGACGCGGCCGCTCGTCGGGCCGGCGCTCACCGGCGTGATGTCGGACCGCTGCTGTGCCGCGAGCGCGGCGGGACCGAAGGCCGCGAGCCCCCCGAGAACCAGAAACGTCGAACGCTTCAGCATACGTACCTCCCCAAAGATCGAATGTTGAACAGCACTAGACAATCCACTAGTGAACTACATGGCCTGGAGAAGCGCCATGTGCGTGCGGCGCGTGCGCGAGCAGTTCCGGCACGCCGCCGGTCGAACAGCCGAGACCGAGCAGGTAGCGCAGGTCGGCTTGGTACATCGGGTCGGTCACGTCCACCGGCGCGAGCGGGCGCGCCGGCGCGACGATGCCCGCCAGTTTCGCCATCG
>DATFVJ010000082.1:0-3466 GCA_035260365.1 Streptosporangiaceae bacterium | reverse complement strand
CAGGGCGCTGCGGCCGCATACCCGCATCGTCACCGCCGAGCCCGAAACGGGTGCCGCGCTGGCCGCCGCGCTCGACGCCGGGCACCCAGCCGAGGTCGACTACCGCGCCTCATTCGTCGACGGCTCCGGCAGCCGGCGCGTCCTCGACAGCATGTGGCCGCTCGTCGCGCCGCTGGTCGACCGTGCGCTGGCCATTCCCATCGACGAGGTCGCCGCCGCCCTGCGCACGCTGGCCGAGCGCGCCCGGGTGATAGCCGAGGGTGCGGGCGCGCTGGCGCCGGCCGCGGCACTCGGCGGCCGGGCAGGGACAGGGAAGATCGTGTGCGTCGTTTCTGGCGGCAATATCGACCTGAGCAAGCTGGCGGAGATCCTGCAGGGGCCGGGGGATGGCACAGCCCTGTCGTAGCCGGCCCGGGCGCGCCGAGCGGAGGCTACATCCTGCGCACCCCGGCCAAGGCGGCAAGGAGCCTGTCGACCTCTTCGTGGGTGTTGTAGTGGATGAAGCCGATCCGCACCGCCTTGTCCTCGTAGCCAAGGCGTTTGTGCAGGCCCAGGGAATACCATGAATCGTGCGCCCAGACCCCGATCTGGGCGGTCGCCAGGCTCTGCGCGACATCCGCCGCTGCCGCGCCTTCGACATTGACCAGGAACGTCGGCACGCGGCCGTCCATCCCCTGCAGCCCGTACACGGTGACCGCATCGGGGATGCCGTCAAGGAACCGCTGACCCAGCGAGCGCTCGTGGGGAATGATCGCCGCGAACCCCCCGATCGACTCCAGGTAGTCGATCGTCACGTTGAATCCCGCGAGCAGCTCGTACGGGAGTGTGCCGGTCTCGAACCTCCGGCCGAGCGGGCGCGCGGGCGCGGGGCGCGCCTTGTACGGCCGCCAGCGCTCGATCACTTCGGCGCGCCCGCAGGCGACACCGAGATGCGGGCCGCAGAACTTGTACGGCGAGCAGATCAGCACGTCGGCACCGATGTCACGCACGTCGACCGGTTCGTGCGCCGCGTAGTGGACGGCGTCGATCCACGCCAGCGCGCCGGCGTCGTGTGCCAGCTTGCACACCCGCCGGGCGTCCACGACCGTGCCGATCGCGTTCGACGCCCACGCGAACGCGACGACCTTTGTGCGCCGCCCGAGCTTTCGCTCCAGATCCTCGAAATCGAGCGTCGTATCGTCCTTCAGCTCGACGTGCCGGACGACCAGGCCCCTGTCGTGCGCGAGTTCCAGCCACGGCGCGACACCCCCGTCGTGATCCAGCGAGGAGACAAGTATCTCGTCGCCCGGGTCGAAATCGCGTGCGGCGCTGCGTGACAGCGCGAAATTCAGCGAGGTCATGTTCGGCCCGAAGATCACCTCTTGTGGCTCGCAACCGAGGAACCGGGCCGCCTTGTCCTCGGCTTCCTCGAGGATCTCCTTGACGCGCAGGCTGGTCGCGTACACCGCGCCCAGGTTGGCGCTCGCCTCACGCAGCGCGGCCGCGATCGCATCGCCAACCTCATCGGGCACCTGTGAGCCACCAGGGGCGTCGAGGAACGCGAAGCCGTGCCGCAACGACGAGAAGCGAGCCCGGATCGCAGGTACGTCGATGCTGTCGCCGGCCAGCCCGGCCATCGGCATCTCCCTTCGCCGCGGGCGCCGGGGGACGCCGCCCGGATCGCGGCCGGCCGCCAGCCCGGGGCTCCACCCCACGGAACCCTCCGCCCCGCGCCGCATCACAATTGCCCAACCAACCCCAAATTACGCCCCTTGCACAAACGCGCAGGCCAATGGTTTGATCAGGCGTACAAATTCGATGGGGAGGGCGTATTGAGCTTCCGCGTCGTCCGCAGCGCCCAGGCGAGTTGGCAGGGAACCGTGCCGGAGGGTAGTGGTCGAATTACGCTCGGAAGCGGCGCTTTCGACGGGCCGTACTCGCTGCGGGCCCGCGTCGAAGACGCCGGGCGGGCCGCCAACCCCGAGGAACTGCTCGGCGCTGCCGAAGCCGCCTGCTTCACGATGTCGCTCGCGAACCTGCTGGGCGAGGCGGGTCATCCCGCGCGGGATCTGCGCACCACCGCGCGAGTGACGCTCGCTCAGGTCGGCGCCCGCTTCGACGTCACCCGCATCGAGCTCCGCACAGTCGGCGACGTTCCAGGTGTTGACCACGCTTTTTTCAAAGATCTGGCCGAGCGGGCAAAGGACTGCACCGTCTCGCGCGCCCTGACCGGCACCGAGATCACGCTCGAGGCGAGCGTTGCAGGTCGTTGACCGGACGTGGATTCCGGCGGCCGGGCCGCACTATCCCGGGGCCGGACTCGCGCCTGCCTGAGCCAGCCTGGCCTGACATCACGTGACTCCAAGGCAGTGAAGCATTCCGAGAAAGGAGGGCCGCATCCATGAAAGGCAGCATGATCATCGCCGCGACGGCGCTCGGCGCGCTCGCCGTGGCGGGTTGTGGCAGCAGCGGCGGCGGTAGCAGCAGCGCGGGCGGCACCACGGCGGCCAAGACGTGCGCCGCGTCGATCGGCTTCGAGGGCCCGATCACCGGTCCGGTGGCCGTGCTCGGACAGGAGCAGCTGCATTTCGCGCAGCTCGCCCTGTCGATGGACAACGCAGCCAACAAGACGAAGATCTCGCTCGTCCAGGGCGACACCCAGCTGAATCCCGCCCAGGCGACGACCGTCACACAGCAGTTCACCTCGAACTCGAAGATCGTGGCCGTCGTGGGTCCGGCCGGCAGCCAGGAGGTCCAGGCCGTCGGTCCGCTGTTCGGCCGGGCGGGGACGGCGTTCATCTCGGGGTCGGCGACCAACACCGCGCTCACCACCGGCAAGTACCCGACGTTCTTCCGTGTCGTGTCGAGGGACAGCGTGCAGGGACCGCAGGACGCCCACTACATCATCGGCAACCTGCACCCGAAGGCCGTGATGATCGTGGATGATCAGGAGGCGTACTCGACCGGCCTGGTTACCGCGATGGTGCCGATCTTCACATCCGCCGGGATCAAGGTCGATCACGAGTCGGTCTCGCAGAAGACGACCGACTTCTCCTCGCTGGTGGCCAAGGTCACGCCCACCACATCGGCCGTGGTCCTGCCCTGGCAGGTGGCCGCCAATGCGCAGCAGTTCGGCCGCGACCTTGCCCAGCAACACAAGAACGCCGTGATCTTCGGCACGGACGGCCTGTTCTCGCCGGGCACGTTCACGATCTCCGGCTCGTACGTGTCCTCGTTCGGCCCGGACATAACCGGGATCCCGGCCGACGCGGCGATCGTCTCGGCCGCCCAGTCGAAGTACGGGTCGTTCGGCACGTTCGGGCCGCCGGTGTTCGCGGCCACGCATGTGGTCGACGAGGCGATCGCGGCGGTCTGCAAGGCCGGGCAGACACCGAGCCGCAGCAACGTGCTGGCCGCGATCAAGAACACGAACGAGCCGACCTCCATCCTGGGCCAGCCGATCGCCTTCGACGCCCACGGCGACGTG
>DATFVJ010000081.1:0-5110 GCA_035260365.1 Streptosporangiaceae bacterium | reverse complement strand
TGGCACATTCATGGCCGGCCGCAGCGTGACCGCCGATCGCGCCATCGCCGAGACCACCCAGCGGCTCGACCTGATCAGCGCGGTCTCCCGGCTGCTCTTCGAGAACGCCGCCTTCGGCGAGTCCCTGATGCTGCGGCGCTGCGCCAGCCTGTTCGCATCGGGCCTGACCGCCTGGGTGATCGTTGACGTGGCCAAGGAAGGGGAGATGCGGCGCCTGTTCGTGGCCGGGCCCGCGGGCGAGCGGTTCGCGGATCTGACCCGCGCGATCGAGGACCAGGGTCCGCTGCCGGGCTCGCTGCCCTGGGCGGTGAACGCGTCGGGCCGCTCGCGGCTGATCGCGGACGCATCGGACCCGGCGGTGCTCGGCGGCGCCTCGTCCGGGGTGCCGGTCCTCACCCTGCTCGGCGCCACGTCCGTGCTGTGCACGCCGCTCACCGACGGCGAGCGAAGCTACGGCACCTTGACCCTGGCCAGGCGGCCGGAGGCGGGGCCGTTCGCGGCCGCGGACCTCGAACTGGCCGACGAGATCGGCCAGCAGCTTGCGGTCGCCATCAAGGTCGGCCGCATGTTTCTGCGCCGGTCCGCGATCAGCGATGCCCTGCAGGCGAGCCTGCTACCGCGTGACCTGCCGTCGATCCCCGGGGTCGAGATCGCGACCGCCTACACGCCGTCGACGGGAGATCTCGGCGTCGGCGGTGATTTCTACGACGTCTACCCAGGCCCGAGCGGGTGGGGCCTGATGATCGGCGACGTGTGCGGCAAGGGCGAGGACGCCGGCGCCGTAACGTCCCTGGCGCGCTACGCGATCCGGGTTCTCGCCCACTGGAACCCCGCACCCGCCGACGTGCTGCGGCTGGCCAACGAGGTGGTGCATACCCAGCCGGGCACGGACCAGTTCGTCACCGCGATCGCCGCCACGTTCGGGTGGCAAGACGACGTTCTCCGCGTGGTGCTCGCGAGCGCTGGGCATCCGGGCCCCATCCTCGTCCGGCCGGACGGCCGTATCCGCGTGTTGCCGGGTGGCGGCCTGCCGCTCGGCTGCTTCGGCGACGCGCGGCCGGCCACCGAGCACCTCGACCTCGAGCCCGGCGACACGCTGTTCTTCTACTCCGACGGCGTGACGGAGGCGCGGGACGCCAAGGGCGGGTATTTCGAAGCCAGGTTCGCCGACGAGCTTGCCGCGCTCGCCGGGCGGCCCGCCCGCGAGGTCGTCGCTGCCGTCCGGGAGCTCGTTCTCGAGTTCAGCCAGGGCGAAGTGCGCGACGACGTGACGATGATCGCGCTGCGCGCGCTCGACCCACCCGCCCAGCCGCCAGCCCAGCCGACCGCCCAGCCGCCGGCCCGCGAGATTCCTGGCCGGCCCAACCAGCGGGATGACCCTGCGCGTGGAACTGACCAGCTATAAGCTCTGCTATCCGCATACGCGACGTGCGGGATGGAGCATCCCTCGTCGCCGAGCCCGTGGAGCACGCCATGACCACTGACGAACTCGCGCGCGAAGCGGCCGAGCTGTTCGCCGTCGCCGACCCGTCGGGTACGAAGTCGATCCGTCAGCTAGCCGAGCTCGTGGCACGGCGGGTCCAGGCGTGCTCCGGTGCGACCGCGACCCTGTGGCGCGACGGCGAGGCCGTGACGACCGCGGCGAGCCATCCCGACCTTGCCGCGCTCACCGCCCTGGAGATCGAGACGCGCAGCGGCCCGACGATCGAGGCGGTCCGCAGTGGTGAGCCGAACGGCTGCGCCGACACGCTTGCCGACGACAGGTGGCCGGAGTTCGCCGCGGCCTCGCTGAGCAAAGGCGTCCGCTGCTGCGCCAGCCTGGTGCACGAGTTCGGCGGCATGGCCGTGACACTCACGCTCTACGGCGTGCGGCCGCGGTCACTTGACCCGCAGCAGCTCCCGCTCGCCTCACTGCTCGCCGCGTTCGGCGCGGCGAGCGTCGCCAACTCCTCCAGATACGGCGACGCGCAGCGGACGGCGTCGCAGCTGCAAGAGGCCGTCGAGGCCCGCGCCGTTGTGGACCAGGCCAAGGGGATTCTCATGCACGCGCTCGGCTGCGACGCCGATGAGGCCTTCAGCAGGATGCGGCACGTCTCGCAGACACAGCACGTCAAGCTCACCGAGGTGGCGCGCCGTGTGATCGAAACCGGTGGCCTCGACGCGGAGACTGCGGTCGCCGGCGTAAAGACCGGCGACGAGGAAGCAGGCTGACTGCCGATCCGCAGTCCCGGGACGGTGCCGGAGCCCGGCGGATTCACCCCCCGTGTCATCGTTGAGTATGACCGGACGCGGCACCCGTCCACCCCTGGGCCGAACCATCGGCCCCGGCTGCGGGCCGCCGCCCCAGGCTCTGAGCTGAAAGGCCGGCGATCATGCAGAAGGAAAAGGCGCGCCGCCACGGATCGGCGCGGTCACCGGGATGATCCGGCTGCCGGTGAGCATTGAGGAAGCCCCACGGGAAGATCAACCCGACTGGGTGGAGCCACAGCTCGCGACGCTCACGCGGAGCAGGTTCTCCGACCCGGACTGGATCTTCGAGCGCAAGTTCGACGGCGAGCGCTGCCTTGCGTACAGAAAGGGCGGCCAGGTGCGGTTGCTGACCCGCAACCGCAAGCCCGCGGACAGCGCGTACCCGGAGCTCGCCGAGGCACTTGGCGCACAGGAACCTGACGACTTCATCGTTGACGGGGAAGTCGTCGCGTTCAAAGGGAACGTGACGAGCTTCGAGAAGCTGCAGCGGCGTATTCACCTGAGCGATCCGTTGGCTGCGCGGCGCAGCGGTGTGACCGTCTTCTACTACATTTTCGACCTGCTGCACGCCGACGGCCGCGCCGTCAGGGAGCTGCCGCTGCTCGAGCGCAAGAAGATACTCAGGCGCCTGTTCTCCTACTCCGACCCGCTCCGCCTCACGGTGTACCGGAGGACCGACGGCGAGGCGTACTGGCGCGCCGCGTGCCAGAAACGCTGGGAAGGCGTGATCGCCAAACGCGCCGCGGCGCCGTACCACTCGGGACGCGGCAGGGATTGGCTGAAGTTCAAGTGTGAGAACGCGCAGGAGTTCATCATCGGCGGCTACACCGACCCGCTCGGCAGCCGCGTCGGATTCGGCGCGCTGTTGCTCGGCTATTACGACGACGGCGGCAGGCTCGCCTACGCGGGAAAGGTCGGTACCGGGTTCGACGAGCGGACGCTGCGCACGCTGCACGACGAACTCGCGTCCATCGAGCGGGGGACTCCGCCGTTCGAGCGCGGCAAGCTGCCGCGCGAGCACGTGCACTGGGTCGAGCCACGCCTCGTCGGGCAGGTGGGGTTCACCGAGTGGACGGCGGACGGCCAGTTGCGGCATCCGCGGTTCGAGGGCCTGCGGCGCGACAAAGATCCGTCCGAGGTCGTGGCGGAGCGGCCGAGCCCATGACAGACGAACTCAGGTTCGGCCGTCTGCGCGTCGCGCTCTCCAATACGGACAAGATCTTCTTTCCTGGTGAAGGCATCACCAAAGGTGACGTCATCACCTATTACTACGAGACCGCCGACCGGATGCTGCCCTACGTGCGCGGACGCCCTGTCGCGATGGCAAGGTACCCGGACGGCATCGAAGGTGAGCGCATCTTCCAGAAGGCCGTGCCAGGTTACTTCCCCGGCTGGGTGCGGACCGCCGAGGTGAAGAAACAAGGCGGCACCATCCGGCACGTGGTGTGCGACAACGCCGCCACGCTCGTGTACCTGGCCAACCAGGGATGCATCGAGGTGCACGTCTTCCTGAGCCGTGCGGACCGCATCGACCGGCCCGACCAGGTCGTGTTCGACCTCGACCCGTCCGGGCTCGCGGACTTCCCGTTGGCCTGCCGGACGGCGCTGCGCCTGCGCGAGCTTCTCGAAGGCACCCTCGGCCTGACCGCGTATGTGCGGACGACGGGCGGCAAGGGCCTGCACGTCCACGTGCCGCTGAACCGCCGGGCGGGATTCGACGACGTTCGCGGCTTCGCCCGCGCGGTAGCGCAGCGGCTTGAACACAGGTACCCGGAGCACCTGACGACCGAGCAGCGCAAGAACGCGAGATCGGGGCGGCTGTTCATCGACATCATGCGCAACGCCTACGCCCAGACCGTCGTCGCGCCCTACGCGGTGCGGGCCCGGCCGGGTGCCCCGGTCGCGATACCGCTGCACTGGGACGAGCTGACCGGCGATGCGCTCGCGCCTGACCGTTTCACGATCCGGACAGTCGGCAAGCGGCTCGGCGGGTCAGCGGACCCGTGGGAGGGATTCTGGAGCAACCGCCAGGACCTGCGGCGCGCGCACAAGGCCCTCGCGGAGCTCGCCGACGACTGAGCCACGCCCTGGGCCAACACCGTGTAAAAATCCCGGTGAAGTCGTGGATTCTGAAATTGCCGGCCCGGCGCCGACTAATCTAGACTTTCGCGGCAAGGTTGAAAAAGGTACATACCACCTGGCACCCCTGGGAGGTTGTTATGAGCCTGCCCGCGCGCGAGCGGCGGCGCCTGAACGGGATCCAGGGTGCGCTTGACCGCTCCGACCCGCGGCTGGCGTCGCTGTTCGCGACCTTCTCCCGGCTCACGCGGGAGGAGGATATGCCCCCGGTCGAGCGGCTCAGGGTCAGGGCGGACCGGTTCGCGGCGCGTGGAAAGTACATGAAGCGGGCTGTGCTCGGCCGGCTGCGCCTCATCCTGATCGCGCCGGTCGCACTCGCGGCTACGGCGGGGGCGCTGCTGATCGGAGGCTGGTCGAGCGGCGGTCCCGGTGCGTGCAAAGCAGCGCCGGCCATGGCCCATTCGTCGCACGGCGGGACGCCTGGCCGCTCACGGCTCGCTGCCCTGTGCCAGTCCACGTCCTGGCGCGCAGGGACGCTCGCCGGGCGCTAGGGCATGGCCTGGCGCGCAGGGACGCTCGCCGGGCGCTAGGGCATGGCCTGCCGCGCAGGGACGCTCGCCGGGCGCTAGCCTGAGTTTCCGATGATCATGGGTTTCTGAGGCCGGCCCGGCTGCCGGCTCGATGAGTTTTCCCAGGTGACATGGCGGCTGGGCGTTTGACTCCGTGCCCGGATTAGTGTATTACCCATATATGGCGTCGATCGTGGGGAAGAAGCGCGGCA
>DATFVJ010000080.1:0-5603 GCA_035260365.1 Streptosporangiaceae bacterium | reverse complement strand
AGCGCCGGCCCCTGGCATTACCTGGCCGGGCGGAGCCAGACGGCGGTGTCGGGCGGCTGCAGGTCCTGGTCCGGCGGGCCAAGCAGTCGCCACCCTGCTGGCCCTGGACACCGTGTGGCGGCAGGTGTACGACCCTTCCGCCCGCAGGCGCCGCCTGGTCGTGGTGGACGAGGCGTAGCTGCTGATGCGCAAGGGTTGACCGCGGTCGGCCAGGTTTGCTGCCGGTAGTCCAGGTAGCTGGCGATCCGCTGCCGGACCGGGTTGGCGAGCGGGATGACCTGGTCGCCGACGTGCAGCCGCCCGTCGCGGATATCGGTCAGCCGCAGGGCGGCCAGCTGGTAGATGCGCACCGCGTGGAAGGCCAGCAACGCCGCGAGCACCGCGCGGGTTCCTCAGCATTGCGGCCTCATGTACGCGAGGGGCGAGCAGCTCGGGCTTCTTTGGATGCTGACGATCGCTGCGGAGGCGGGCCCTTCGGTGAGCCGGGCGAAGGTCTGGACGGCAAGTGCATCCGCACGGCTGGTTACCATGCCCGGGAGGGCGGGGTATGTCCGTGTCGGTGGGTCACTCGGGTGCCGTGTTGGGCATCCGGGCACGGTTTGTGCGCGCCGGCGCGGGGCCATCATCGGTATGGACGTTCGGCCGGGATCAGGCTGGCCGAAGGCCGGCGGGGACCGGAACCGGCCCGGCCTGCGAGCGGTTCGGCCGTGGACGGATGGAGCTGGCGATGGCGCTGCGCAGTTATGTGAACGGATCGTGGACCTCGCCTTCGGCTGAGGGGGTGCCGCTGCTGGACGCCGTCACCGGGGAGCAGGTCGCCACGATCTCCTCGGTGGGCGTCGACATGCGCGCGGCGCTGGAGTACGGCCGCGCCGTGGGTGGCCCCGCGCTGCGGGAGCTGACGTTTCATCAGCGGGCCGCGGTGTTGAAGTCGCTCGGGCTGTTCCTGCGCGAGCACCGGCCCGGGCTGTATGCGCTGTCGGCGCGCACGGGCGCGACCTTGTACGACGCCAAGTTCGACGTCGACGGCGGTATCGGGGTGCTGGCGAGCTACGCCAGCAGGGGCCGGCGGGAACTGCCGGACGCCGCGGTTTTGCCCGACGGGGACGCCGAGCGGCTGAGCGCGGGCGGCCAGTTCCTCGGCCAGCACATCCTCACCCCCCTGCGCGGCGTCGCCGTCCAGGTCAACGCGTTCAACTTCCCGGTCTGGGGGCCGCTGGAGAAGTTCGCGCCGGCCTTCCTGGCGGGCGTCCCGAGCCTGGTGAAGCCGGCCAGCGCGACCGCCTATCTCACCTCGCGCCTGGTCGAGCTGATCATCGAGTCGGGACTGTTGCCCGCGGGCTCGCTGCAGCTGGTCTGCGGCAGCGCCGGGGACCTGTTCGACCATCTGACCGGCCAGGACCTGGTGTCGTTCACCGGATCGGCGGCCACCGCGCGGCGGCTGCGGGCCCACCCGGCGGTGGCCGCGCGGTCGGTCCGCTTCAACGCCGAGGCCGACTCGCTGAACTGCTCAATCCTCGGCCCGGACGCCACCCCCGGCACCGCGGAGTTCGACCTGTACATCAGCCAGCTCGTGACCGAGATGACCGTCAAGGCCGGGCAGAAATGCACCGCGATCCGGCGCGCGCTGGTGCCGCAGCCGGTGCTGGACGCGGTCGCGGAGGCGGCGTCGGCCCGGCTGGCCGCGGTGATCGTCGGTAACCCGGCTGAGGAGTCGGTGCGGATGGGCGCGCTGGCGAGCCTGGGCCAGCGCGACGAGGTCCGCCGCTCGCTTCAGGCGCTGCGGCCGGCCGGGACGACGGTGTTCGGCGATCCGGGGCACGTTGACGTCGTCGGCGCCGACCCGGTCCGGGGGGCGTTCATGTCCCCGCTGCTCATCCGCGCCGACGACGCCGGGCGGGCCGAGCCCCACGAGGTCGAGGCGTTCGGGCCGGTGAGCACCCTGATCGGCTACCGCGGCACCGCGGACGCGATTTCTCTGGCGGCCCGCGGCCGGGGCAGCCTGGCCGGGTCGGTCGTCACCGGCGACACCGGCTTCGCCCGCGACGTCGTGATCGGCGTCGCGCCATGGCATGGCCGTCTGCTCGTGCTCGACCAGGACGCGGCCCCGCAGTCCACCGGCCACGGCGCGCCGCTGCCGGTGCTGGTGCACGGCGGCCCGGGCCGCGCGGGCGGGGGGGAGGAACTGGGCGGCATCCGCGGCGTCACCCACTACATGCAGCGCACCGCCGTCCAGGCCAGCCCGCGGGTGCTCACCCAGATCACCGGCCGCTGGGTGCCGGGCAGCGAACGCCGGGCCGGCGGACCGCATCCGTTCCGTAAGCCGCTGGCGGAACTGCGGGTGGGAGATGCCGTCGCCGCCGGGCCGCGGACAGTGACCGCCGGGGACATCGCGCACTTCGCCGAATTCACCGGCGACACCTTCTACGCCCACACCGACGCCCGCGCCGCCGCCGCGAACCCCTTCTTCGACGGCATCGTGGCCCACGGCTACCTCGTCCTCGCGCTGGCCGCGGGCCTGTTCGTCGACCCCGGCCCCGGGCCGGTGCTCGCCAACTACGGCATCGACAACCTGCGTTTTCTGGCCCCCGTCTACCCAGGCGACGAGCTCACCGTGACCCTGACCTGCAAAGCGATCACCCCGCGCGGGGGCAGCGAGCACGGCGAAGTCTGCTGGGACGCCGACGTCACCCAGCAGGACGGATCGTCTGTCGCCAAATACGACGTACTGACCATGGTGGCCAAACAGTGGCCACCACCGTCATGACCGGCGAACCCACGCACAAACCCCGCACAACGCCAGCGCCCCATTCCACGCGGCTGGTGTCCGCCGATGGCGCGGGAGGTGTCCCGTGGCGGTGCGCTGCTGCTTACCCGGACGGCCCGGGCGACGGGCCTGGCTGGCGGGCTGTCGGCAGGGCTGGCGGGGGCCGCGGGCGGTGCATGACCCCGGGAAGGTTAGCGACCTCGTTCATACGGCTGATCCCCTCCTGTAGGGGGGCGCGCTGTTGCCCGGCTACTGCGGGTTTGATTAACTGTCACAAATGATCACTCATGACAGTCCTGGCCGATGAGTGAGACGCTCGAGACCAGACGGCGACTTGGCCGTTCGGCCCTCACGGTCTCCCGGATCGCGCTGGGCTGCGGCAGCTTCGGCGGGATCGGCTCGGCACCGGAGTTCTTCGGCCAGGGGCTGAGCGAGGACCAGGCGCTCGAACTGATGGACGCCGCCTGGGAGTCCGGCATCACTCACTTCGATACCGCCGATGCCTACGGCGGCGGGCGCAGCGAGCTGTCGATCGGCCGCTGGATCCGGTCTCGTGGGGTTCGCCCGCAGCTGACGACCAAGACATACAACCCGATGCGGGCCGGGGCGGATCGGGGCCTGCGGCCCGAGCGGATCGCCCGCCAGCTGCGCGCAAGCCTCGACCGGCTCGGGGTCGGCCACGTCGAGCTTTACCTCGCCCACGAGTTCGACCCGGAGGTGCCGCTTGCGGCGTCGTTCGGTGCCCTCGATCAGGCCCGGGCCGAGGGCACGATCCATGCCTATGGAGTCAGCAACTTCGACGCCGCCCAGTTGGCAGCCTCGCTGGCGGCTGGGGCGCCGCAGGCCATCCAGAACAGCTATTCGCTGCTCGCGCGCGGGGACGAGCCGGAGCTCCTCGCGCTGTGCGCGCAGCAAGAGGTGGCCTACCTGGCGTTCAGTCCGCTCGCCGGCGGCTGGCTCACGGGCAAGTACCGTCGCGGCGAGCCGTTCCCGGCCGGCTCACGGATGAGCCAGCGCCCCGAGCCGTATCGAGAGCTTGTCACCGGCCAGACCTTCGACGCGCTCGCCCGGCTCCAGACGATGGCCTCGAGCCGCGGCATCTCGATGGCCGGCCTCGCGCTCGCCTGGCTGCTCGCAGACGAACGGGTGACCCAGATCGTGATCGGCCCCGGCCGGCCGGAGCACCTGGTACCCGTCGGCGAGGCGCTCGAGCATCCGCTCACGCCCGAGGAGCGGGTCGCGGTCGGCAGCGCGGTCGCCTGATGCGACTGCTCGTCCTCGGCCACCGAGACGTGCTGGCCGCGCTGCCGCCGGAGGCATGCGCCGAGGCGATGGCCGCGGTGCTCACCGAGCACGCCCGGGGCGGGACATACATGCCGTTGCGGTCGCTGATGCGGCCACCAGGCGCGGCCGGCGACATGGGGCTGATGCCCAGCTGGCGCGCGCGGCACCAGGACCGGGCCGCGGTCTTCGCGCTCAAGGCGATCTGCGAGATACCCGGCAATCCCGCGCGCGGCCTCGACACGCATCAGGGACTCGTCACGCTGTTCGACGGCGACAGCGGCGTGCCGACCGCGGTCCTCGACGCCTCAGCGATCACCGCCATCCGCACCGCCGCGGTCACCGCGGTCGCGACCAGCGCGCTGGCACGCCACGATGCGCGGACGCTCGCGATCCTCGGGGCCGGGACGCAGGCGCGAGCACACCTTCGGGCACTCGCCAACGTACGCGACTTCGAGCAGGTTCGCGTCTACGCGCCAACCGAGGCGCACGCCCAGTCCCTGATCGAGCAGGCCAGCGCCGCACGCGGGGAGCTGAGCGTCGCATCGAGCGCCGAGGAAGCGATCCGCGACGCTGACGTCGTCGTGACAGCGACCAGCGCGCGCGAGCCGGTGCTCCGGCGTGCCTGGCTCAAGCCTGGCGTCCACCTCAACGCCGTCGGCGCCAGTACCCCGCAGGCGCGTGAGATCGACACCGCCACCGTGGCCGAGAGCGCGCTGTTCTGCGACAGCCGCGAGTCGCTTCGCAACGAGGCCGGCGAATTCCAGCTCGCGATCGGTGAGGGCCTGATCGCTGGCGACGAGCACGTCCGCGCTGAGCTCGGCGAAGTCCTCGCGGGAACCGCCGCGGGGCGCCGCGACGCCAGCGAGCTGACGCTGTTCCGCTCGCTCGGCCTCGCCATCGAGGATCTCGCCGCGGCCGAGCACGCGGTCATGGCCGCGATGGAGCGTGGCCTTGGCACCGAGGTGGAGCTGTGATCGAGCTGTCGGCCATCGATGCGGCCCGCGAGCGGATCGCGGACGCGGCGATACGGACGCCGCTGGTGCGCCTGCACGCCGGGAACGCCCAGAACGAGATCTACCTCAAGCTCGAGAATCTTCAGCCGATCAACTCATTCAAGATCCGTGGCGCGACCAATGCGATCATGCTCGCGCCCGCGAGCGAGCGGGCGAAGGGCCTCGTCACCGCGAGCGCAGGGAACATGGCCCAGGGGGTCGCGTGGGCGGCGCGGGCACTTGGCGTGCCCGCCACGATCGTCGTGCCGGAGCACGCGCCCGAGGCGAAGCTAGCGGCGATCAGGCGTTTGGGCGGCCGGATCCTGAAGCTGCCCTATGACGATTGGTGGAACGTCATCGTCACCAGCCGCGTCGACGGGATCGACGGGCTGTTCGTGCATCCGGTCCAGGACGCTGGGGTGATGGCGGGAAATGGCACGATCGGGCTCGAGATCCTCGAGGACCTGCCGGACCCGGACGTCGTCGTGATCCCGTACGGCGGTGGCGGCCTGACCGTCGGCATCGCCAGCGTGATCAGGGCGCTGCGGCCGCATACCCGC
>DATFVJ010000079.1:0-3446 GCA_035260365.1 Streptosporangiaceae bacterium | reverse complement strand
GAGGTAGGCGCAGAACAAGCCGGCCACGCCGGCCGCGACTGCCAAAGCCGCCGCTGGCCGGCGCAGCCGCCAGACCGGGTTCCGCCCGGCGGTGCCGCCGGCCGCCTGCTGCTCACCGGATCCCGCCTGTGGGCCGTCCGCCGCGCGCACCCGGGCCCGTCAGGTCGGGCGGATACGCGCGGAGCGCCGCCGGCGGCTGGTGCCTGTCATCGGACCGTGCGTCCTAGAGATGGGCGACGATATCGGTCGCCATTGTCTTCAGTGCCTGCTCGTGATTGCCGCCGCCGATGGCGGCGTAGACGATGGCGAAAGCGGTGTTCCCTTTTCGCGCGACGATGGCGTCTGCGCCACTGTAAGCCTGATCTCCGATGCCGGAAACCGGCGTCAGATGGTACTTGGTGACGAGATTCCCGAGTCCGGGGATGTCGGAACTCAGCCCGGCCGCCGGTGAACTCGTGACCGAGAGCACCACGGCGAAGCCGGAGAGCGAGCCGAACGTGCAGCTTGACACCGGTCCGGCGGTCGCCTGCCTGCTGAAGGCGATGCTGTTGCCTGTCGCCTTGGCGACCTGAGCCTTGGTGAGCAGCCCGCAGGCGGCCGTCGGCGCACCCGTACTCGCGGTCGTCGCTGCGCTCGTCCCCGCGGCCGGGGTCGACGGGGAGCCGCTGCCAGATTTTGAGCACGCACCGAGCAGCAGGACGCATAGCGCGCCCGCCACGGCGAGATACCGCCTTGCGTGCGTACCTGATGAGCGCATTCGCCCCCCTTAGGGCATGGCCGTGCCGGGTCGCCGGGTGCGGCCAAAGCCCCGCGCGGTAACCGAATCCAGCGCGTTGCGACGATAGCAGGCGCCGCGCAGCCGCGCCGCACGCGGGGTTTCAGCCGAATCGATTGTATGTTTGAATACCGTGTAGTCCCGGAGATGCCCGGACCGGTCAGGGAGACGACATGCTCGCAGCCGTAGCAGCTGGTGCCAGTCACCCCGCGGTCGCCGCCCTGCTTGGGCTCGGGGCCGCGGGTCTGGCCGGCGCTGTGGTCGCCATGGCCTGGAATGTGCACGTGCGCCAGATCCGGCTCGCCGAGCAGCTGGCGCGCCGCCAGTTCATCGTGACGGCGGATGCGGGTGCGGCGCGTCCCGCGGCGAACGGGAACGGCGCGCCTGAGGCCGCCCTGGTGGAGGCGGGGCGGATCGCCGGCTCGGGGGCAGCGCCGGTGGTGATCATCGACGGACCGGAAACCGTGGTCACCGGCGAGCAGGCCCGTTATCGCGTGCGGCCCTCGGGCAACAACAAGATGGTGTCGTGGGCGGTCGGCGGCGGCTCGGTGTCGCAGGCTCCCGACCCGGCCCATCCCGACGAGCTGCTCCTGATCGCCGACCAGCCGGGCAACCTGACGATCATCGTACGGATGCGCGAGGGCATGGCGGAACGCCGCGCGACGAAGCCCGTCACCGCCGTGGCGGACGCGACGGCTCCCGCGCCGCCCTTCACGCTGCGTTTGTTCCTGCACGGGTGGGGGCTGGTCGCCGTCGCGGTACTGATCGTCGGATTCGCCGGGGCCCTCGATGCCCTGGGCAGCCTGGCCTCGTCCGACTTCATCGCGCTTGTCGCTCCGCTGGCCGCGCTGCTCGGCGTGGTGGCCGTCGTGCGCGGGACGGGCGACCCACCCAGCCGTCCCGGCAGCGGCAAGGGCGCCGCCGGGCCCGGGCTCTGAGGTTGCGGTCAACCGGGGGCCGGGTCACCCTCGCCGGGTGGTTGCAGGCCGAAAGCGCCGGGTAGTCCTTGAGGAGGCGGGCCATGGCTTCCGGCGATCAACTGGCCACGTGCGGAGAAGTGGTTGTCAAGCGCCCGGGTGGCGGCATCGGCCCGCCGCCAGCAGCGACCGCCACAACCAGCAGAAAGGCAAGGCCATGGCGAAGATCACCGTTGGCCAGCAGAACTCCGACAGCATCGACATCTACTACGAGGACCACGGCAGCGGGCAGCCGGTCGTACTGATCCACGGCTACCCGCTCAACGGGCACTCGTGGGAGAAGCAGGAACGCGTCCTGCTGGCGGCCGGGTACCGGGTGATCACCTATGACCGGCGCGGGTTCGGCCAGTCCGGCCAGCCCACGGTCGGCTATGACTACGACACCTTCGCCGCCGACCTGCACACCCTGGTCGAGCACCTGGACCTGACCGGCATGGTGCTGGCCGGGTTCTCGATGGGCACCGGGGAGGTGACCCGCTACCTGGGCACCTACGGGTCGGGCCGGGTCGCCAAGGCGGTGCTGATGGGCGCGATCCCGCCGTTCCTGCTCAAGACGGCGGACAACCCGGACGGGGTGGACCAGTCGGTGTTCGACGGGATCAAGGCGGCCGTGGTGGCCGACCGGCCGGCGTATTTCAAGGACTTCCTGGACAACTTCTACAACGTCGACGTGCTGCGGCCGGCCCGGATCAGCGACCAGGCGTGGCAGAACAGCTTCAACGTCGCGGTGGCGGCGTCGGCGTTCGCCGCGTACGCCTGCGTGGACACCTGGCTGACCGACTTCCGCGCCGACCTGCCCAAGTTCGACGTGCCGGTGCTGCTGATCCACGGCGACGCGGACCGGATCCTGCCGTATGCGGCCACCGCCGCGCGGCTGCCCGCGCTGATCAAGGACCTGACGTTCGTGACCGTCGAGGGCGGCCCGCACAACATTGCCTGGACCCACCCCGACGTGGTCAACCCGGCCCTGCTCGACTTCCTCGCCAGCTAACCGCCGCCCCACCCGCCCCACCCGGCGCGGCCGGCGCCCCATGCGGCGCCGCCGCGCCGGCGGGCCGTGCGCAGGGTACCTGTGTGCGGCGGCGCGAGTACCATGCGGGCGTTGGGGGTGGATGACCGCGACATGACGATCAGTTCTGAAGCCGCGACGGAGCCTGGCTGGCAGCCGCAGGCCATCGGCAAGCGGCGGGTGTGGCTGATCATCGGCGCCCTGCTGCTCGGGATGCTGCTGGCCGCGCTCGACCAGACGATCGTCGCGACGGCGCTGCCCACGATCGCCGGCGACCTGCATGGGCTGTCGCATCTGTCCTGGGTGGTCACGGCGTACCTGCTCGCTTCCACGGTCTCGACGCCGCTGTGGGGGAAGCTCGGCGACATGTACGGCCGGAAGACGTTTTTCCAGGCCGCGATCGTCATCTTCCTGGTCGGATCCGCGCTGTCCGGGTTCGCGCACTCGATGATCGAGCTGATCGCGTTCCGCGCCGTGCAGGGACTGGGTGGCGGCGGCCTGATCGTGGGCGCGCAGACCATTGTCGGTGACGTGGTCGCGCCCCGGGAACGCGGCCGCTACCAGGGGATCTTCGGCGCCACCTTCGGTGTCGCCAGCGTGCTCGGGCCGCTGATCGGCGGCTTCTTCGTGGACAACCTGTCCTGGCGGTGGGTCTTCTACATCAACCTGCCGATCGGCGTCGCCG
>DATFVJ010000078.1:0-10472 GCA_035260365.1 Streptosporangiaceae bacterium | reverse complement strand
TGGGCCTACGCGAGACGTCACGGGAAGCGCTCGCGGCGCTCACCCCGGTTCGCGGCGAGGGCGCGCGGCACACGGCCGGCACCGCGTCACAAGTCTCCGACGGCGCCGCGGCCGTCCTCGTGGTGGACGAGCGGGTGGCGCGCGCGAGCGGGCTGCGCCCCCGGGCACGGATCCTCGCTCAGACACTCATCGGCGCCGAGCCCTCCTACCTCCTCGACGGGCCCGTCCAGGCCACGGTGAAGGTACTCGGCGACGCCGGGATGACCATGGCCGACATCGACCTGTTCGAGGTGAACGAGGCCTTCGCCGCCGTCGTGCTGTCCTGGGCCTCGGTGCACAATCCCGATATGGCCAAGGTCAACGTCAACGGTGGCGCGATCGCGCTCGGCCACCCGGTCGGTGCGACCGGGGCGCGGCTGATCACCTCCGCCCTGCACGAGCTCGAGCGGTCCGGCGCAGCGACCGCGCTGATCACCATGTGCGCCGGCGGCGCGCTGTCCACGGCCACCATCCTCGAGCGGATTTGAAGGGAGCAGCGCGCGAGCCCTGCCCACACCAGAAGATCTCGGCAGCGGCCCGGTCACCAGGGCCCTGAGCCCCACGAGGCGTCGGCCTGGCCGCCGGAGGAGAGCAGTTCCAGGTCGGACTCGACCATCATCCCGACCAGTTCGGCGAACTGGATCTTCGGCTCCCAGCCGAGCTCGCTGCGGGCCTTCGACGGGTCCGCGCAGAGCACGTCGACCTCGGCCGGCCTGATCAGGGCGGGATCGGACTCGACATGCGCACGCCAGTCAAGCCCCGCGGCGCCGAAGGCAAGCTCCACGAGTTCCTGCACCGAGTACGTCGTGCCGGTGCCCACCACGTAGTCCGTGGGCTCGTCCTGCCCGAGCATCAGGTGCATCGCCTTGACGTAGTCACCGGCGAAGCCCCAGTCCCGCCGCGCGGTCAGATTGCCCAGCCGCAGCGCCCGCTCCATGCCGAGCTTTATCCTCGCCACGCCGAGCGACACCTTACGGGTCACGAACTCAGCGCCGCGGCGCGGCGACTCGTGGTTGAACAAGATGCCCGAGACCGCGTACATGCCGTATGACTCACGGTAGTTCTGGGTGAGGAAATGGCCGTACGCCTTGGCGACCCCGTACGGGCTGCGCGGGTGGAAAGGTGTCCCCTCGTTCTGCGGCGACTCGCGGACCTTGCCGAACATCTCCGACGACGACGCCTGATAGAACCGGATCTGCCCACGCGGGGCGGGCCGGGACGCGGAAACCCCGCTGTACACGCGGATCGCCTCAAGCATCCTGAGCACACCCATGCCGGTGACCTCCGCCGTCAGCTCGGCCTGCTGCCACGACAGCGGCACGTAGGAGTTGGCGCCCAGGTTGTAGACCTCGTCGGGCTGCACCTGTTCCACCGCGGAAATCAGGCTGCCCTGGTCGAGCAGGTCACCGCTGACCAGGCGGATGTCGTGCAGCAGCTGGCGGACCCGCGGCACCCGGGGATTCGACTGCCCCCGCACGAGCCCCCAGACCTCGTAACCCGCCCCGAGCAGGTACTCGGCGAGGTACGAGCCGTCCTGCCCGGTGATCCCCGTGACCAGCGCACGTCTGCTCACCGGTGCCTCCCTCGATCTCGCTGAAGCGGGGCGGTTGGCCTGGCCCGCGCGCCGCAAGGACCCGGGCTTGCGCCGTCGCCGTGGGAGCGCACGCCGGGCCCGGACGTGGCCGCCAGGGCATGACATCGCTCCAGGTCGCTCAAAGTACACCCGCGCGGCTCCGGAGCAGGCGGCACCGTTCCGCCAACAGCAGCCAAACTGCAACACGTTACCTGGGCATAAGGCCTAGTCAACAAGGTATCCGTGCATACTAGTGATAAGAATAGAACCTGTTCTATTCTTACCGGCTGTGCGCGCACCGACACAACGTTGCCGAGCACAATTGTGGCGGGCGGAACAACTGGTACGTAACGTAACGTGAGGTACCGGGTGGTAAGGTTCGCTGGCTAGGACGTCTTTCGTACCCGGTGCGCGGTGGCGCGGCGCCCCGCTGCTGCCGCCCGCACGCAGGCGCGCGGAAATCAGATCCAGGGCGTAGGAGGAGCGTGACGCGTGACCACCATGGACCGCCCGCTGCGGGTCGCGCTGCTTTCGTACCGCAGTAAACCGCACTGCGGCGGCCAGGGGATCTACCTCCGTCACCTCAGCCGCGAGCTTGCCGCGCTCGGCCACCACGTGGAGGTGCTTTCCGGCCAGCCCTACCCTGAGCTCGAACCCGGCCCCACGCTGCGCCGGGTGCCCAGCCTCGACCTCTACCGCGACGACGACCCGTTCCGCACGCCGCATCTGCGCGAGTTCCGCGACTGGATCGACGTGCTCGAGGTCACGTCCATGTGGACGGCCGCCTTTCCAGAACCGCTGACCTTCAGCCTGCGGGCGCTGCGCGAACTGCGCGGGCGCCGCGGCGGCTTCGACGTCGTCCACGACAACCAGGTTCTCGGCTACGGGATGCTCGGCATCCGCAGGCTCGGCCTCCCGCTGGTGACAAGCATCCACCACCCGATCAGCGTCGACCGGCGGATCGAGCTGCGGGCGGCGCGCGGCATGTCCCGGCTGTCCAAACGGCGCTGGTACGGCTTCGTGCGCATGCAGTCCCGCGTGGCGCGCCGGGTCGGCGAGATCCTCACCGTGTCCGAATCCTCCCGCCGTGACATCTGCGCCGACTTCAAGGTGCCCCCCGCACGTGTGCACGTCATACCGCTCGGCGTGGACACCCGCCTGTTCCACCCGCGGGCCGCGCCACGGACGCCTGGCCAGATCGTGGCCGTGGCCAGCGCCGACTCCCCGATGAAGGGGGTCGCGGTACTGCTGCACGCCGTCGCCAAGCTCGCGACGGAACGAGACGTGCGGCTGACCGTGGTCAGCAGGCCCACCCCGGGCGGGCCGACGGAGCGGCTGGCCGGCGAGCTCGCGCTTGGGGACCGGGTGCGGTTCGAGCACGGGATCAGCGACGGTCAGCTCGCCGGCCTGCTCGCGAGCGCCGAGATCGCGGTGGTGCCCTCGCTGTACGAGGGATTCTCGCTGCCCGCTGTCGAGCACATGGCCTCGGGCACCCCGCTTGTGGTGAGCCGCACCGGGGCGCTGCCCGAGGTGGTGGGTGACGCGGCCGTGCAGGTGGCGCCAGGCGACGCGGAGGCACTCGCGGCCGCGTTGCGTGCGCTGCACGACTCACCGCAGCAGCGGGAGCGGCTCGGCAACGCCGCCTGGCGCCGGGTGCAGGAACGTTTCGCCTGGCCTGCGGTGGCCAAGGCCACCGCAGGCCAGTACGCGGCGGCCATCGCGCGGCACGCCGGCGCCGGCCCGCGCGCAGGTGCGGGCGCCCCGCCCGCTGGCGGCCCGGGCGCAGCGGCCGCGACGAAGGGAGCAGACCCTGCTGACCGTTGATTTCGGCCGGCTTCCCGTCGGTCCGGGCGACCGCGTGCTCGACCTCGGCTGCGGGGCGGGACGGCATGCCTTCGAGGTGTACCGGCGCGGCGCGGACGTCGTGGCCCTGGACATGAACGCCGGCGAGCTTGCTGAGGTCCGCGCGATGTTCGCCGCGATGCGGGCCGCCGGTACGGCGCCCGCGGCGGCCGACGCCCGCACCGCGGCAGGCGACGCCACCGCGATGCCGTTCCGGGACGGCTCGTTCGACCGGGTGATCGCCGCGGAGGTGCTCGAGCACATCCTCGATGATCAGCGGGCCATGTACGAGCTGGCCCGGGTGCTCCGGCCCGGTGGACTGGCCGCGGTGACCGTGCCGAGCTGGCTGCCCGAGCGGATCTGCTGGGCGCTGTCGGAGAACTACCACGACACACCGGGCGGGCACGTCCGCATCTACACCAGGGTCGAGCTCGAGGCCAAGCTCAAGCGCGCAGGACTCGCCGTCGGCCCGCACCACCACGCGCACGGCCTGCACTCGCCCTACTGGTGGCTGAAATGCGCGGTGGGCGTGCACAACGACGCCCACCCGCTGGCCCGGGCCTATCACCGGCTGCTTGTCTGGGACATCATGAAGCGGCCCGCGCTGACCCGGGTGGCCGAGCGGGCGCTGAACCCGGTCCTCGGCAAGAGCCTGGTCGTATACCTGCGAAAGCCAGCGCACGGCGCACCGGCGCAGATGGAGGACCTGCCGGAGCACGACCATGCGGCGGCATGAGCTGCCCGCGGTCCCCGGGATCCTCAGCGCGGACGACATCCTCGCCACGGGCCGCAGCATTGCCGCCATGCAGGAGCCCTCGGGCGCGATCCCGTGGCCGGACGGCCATACCGACGCCTGGGACCACATCGAATGCGCGATGGCGCTCACCGTCTGTGGCCTCACCGTCCCGGCCAGGCGCGCCTACGAATGGCTGCGCCGCACGCAGCGGGCGGACGGGGCCTGGCCCAAGAAGACGGTGCGCGGGAACGTGACCGACGCGGCCGTCGAGAGCAACCAGGCGGCCTACGCGGCAGTGGGTGTGTGGCACGAACTCCAGGTCACCGGTGACGACTCCTTCGCGGTCCGGATGTGGCCGACGGTGCGCAGGGCCGTCTCGTTCGTGCTGCGCCTGCAGACCGAGCGCGGCGAGATCCTGTGGGAGCGCGCCGCGGACGGTTCGCCGGCGAGTTACGCCCTGCTCACCGGGTGCTCGAGCACGTACCAGAGCCTGCGCTTCGCGGTGGCACTGGCCGAGTACATGGGCGAGCCGCAGCCGGATTGGGAACTCGCGGCGGACCAGCTCGGGCACGTCGTCGCGGCGCATCCGGAGGCGTTCGCCGACAAGAGCCGGTTCTCGATGGACTGGTACTACCCCGTCCTGGGGGGCGTGGTGCGCGGCGAGGCGGCGCGGCGCAGGCTCGCCAGCCGGTGGGCCGAATTCGTCGTGCCCGACCTCGGGATCCGCTGCGTGAACGACGAACCGTGGATCACCGGCGCGGAGACGTGCGAACTCGTGCTCGCGCTCGACGCGATCGGCGAACGGGACAAGGCGCTCAGCGTCTACGCGGCCGTCCAGCATCTCAGGGATGACAGCGGCGCCTACTGGACCGGCTGGCAGTTCGTGAACCAGGCGCATTTTCCGGCCGAGCGGAGCAGCTGGACGGCCGCCGCCGTGATCCTCGCCGCGGACGCGCTGGCCGGGGCGAGCGGCGGGGCCGGCCTCTTCCGCGTGGCGGGGAGCGCTTCCGCCGGCGGCCAGCCCGCGGCGGAATGGGCGGCGGGCTGCGGCTGCGGCGAGCTTGCCCGCTACCCGGGCCAGCAGTCAGCCGATGCCGTCACTGGTCCGCTGCAGCACCCGCAGTGAGCCCTCGCTGTGGACCTCGCTGAACGCGCCGGACGCGATGGCACGCAGGTAGACGCGGTACGGCGGCTGCCCGCCGTCGGCGGGGTCAGGGAAGACGTCGTGGATGGCCAGCCCGCCGCCCACCGTCACCCACGGCGCCCAGCCCTCGTAGTCGGCCTGCGCGGCCTCGTGGGTGTGCCCGCCGTCGATGAACAGCATGCCGATCGGGGTGCGCCACAGCGCGGCCACGTCAGCGGACCTGCCCACGACCGCGATGACGTGGTCCTCGATCCCGGCGCCCGTCACTGTCGTACGGAAGGTGGGCAGCGTGTCAAGCCGCCCGGTGCGCGGGTCCACGAGGAACGGGTCGTGGTACTCCCAGCCGGGCTGGTTCTCCTCCGAGCCATGATGGTGATCGACGGTGACGACCTGGTGCCCGCTGCCGAGCACGGCGGCGGCGAGGTAGATCGTCGACTTGCCGCAGTACGTCCCGATCTCGACGATCAGGCCGAGGCGCGCGTATTCGCGGGCGATCTCGTACAGCGCCAGCCCTTCGGCGGGTGGCATGAAACCCTTGGCCGCCTCGGCGGCGTGCCGCAGCTCGGCAGGCATTGCCACGGCCGAACTTTACTGCGCCGCCGCCGGGCCGGCATCGCCTTGCCCAGCCAGGCTGGAACGTGTTCTACTTTCCGGGTGAGTGAACGGTCGCGGGTCCAGATGACCGCAGGCGAGGTGGCGGATCTGCTCGCCGCCAGCAAGAAAGTCCAGGTCGGCACCGTCAATCGGGACGGTACGCCGCATCTGGTGACCCTCTTCTACGGGCTGGTCGACGGAAAGATCGCCTTCTTTACGTACCGGCGGTCGCAGAAGGCCCGCAATCTCGAACGTGAGGCCCGGATCACCTGCCTCGTCGAGACCGGTGACGACTACGGCGAACTGCGGGGCGTGCTCATCTACGGCAATGCGCAGTTGCTCGAGGACTACCCTGGCGTCGTTCAGGTTGGCACCGAGGTCGTCACGCGGACAGTGGGTGTACCGAGCGACGCGGTCGCCGGATACGTCGAGCGGACCGCACGCAAGCGGGTCGCGTACATCGTCGAGCCCGTCCGCGTCGTCTCCTGGGACCACCGCAAGCTGTCCGGCCCGCCTGGGTCGGCGGTGTCTCCTGCTGTCGCCGCGGTGTCTCCCACCATCGCTACAGCGACGTGACAAGGAGGCCGGCCGATGAAGGTCAAGGTCGACTATGAAGGCTGCGAGGCCAACGCGGTGTGCGCCGGCCTCGTGCCCGAGGTTTTCGAGGTCGACGACGAGGACAACCTGCACATCCTGGTGGGGGATGTCGCACCGGAACTTGCCGACCGGGTACGCCATGCCGTCCGTTCGTGCCCGAAGGCGGCGCTTCAGGCCGAGGACTGAGCGCGCCGCCCGTCCGGTGCCGAGATCGCGCACAACGCGGCCGCCTGGCGGCCCTGTCAAGGAGGTGAGTCCCCGGTGCGAGCCGCTGTGCTGCATGCGCCAGGCGACGCGACGCTCGATCTTCGCGGCGACGTCGCGACGCTCAGCCCGGACTCTGGTGAAGTAAGGGTCAGGGTCAAGGCGACGGGTGTCTGCCACTCGGACCTGTCCGCGATGACCGGCGTGCTCCCCGTCGGCGTGCCTGCGGTCCTTGGCCACGAGGGCGCAGGCGAGGTCGTCGAGGTCGGCAGCCATGTGACGTCCGTGCAGCCAGGCGACCACGTGGTCGTGTCGTGGACACCGGCGTGCGGCACCTGCCCCGAGTGCAGGCGCGGTCAGCCCTACCTGTGCATCACGTACGTCATCGAGGGCTTCACCAAGCCACGTTTCACCTTCGGCGACGGCACCGCCGCGTTCGGCATGGCCGGAACCGGCACCTGGGCAGAGGAGCTCGTCGTGCCGTGGCAGGGCGTCATCAAGATCGACCCCGACGTGCCGTACGAGTACGCCGCCCTGCTCGGCTGCGGGATTCCCACCGGGGTCGGCGCCGCGATCAACACGGCCCGGGTGAAGCCGGGTTCGGCCGTCGCGGTCGTCGGCTGCGGCGGCGTCGGCCTCGCGGTCATCCAGGGCGCGAAGATCGCTGGCGCGGTCAAGATCCTGGCCGTGGATCCGCTGGAGAGCAAGCACGGCCAGGCACGGCGGTTCGGCGCGACCCACGTCTGCACGCCGGACGGCCTGGACCAGGCGAAGTTCGAAGTCACTGGCGGCCAGGGTTTCGACTACGCCTTCGAGGTGGTCGGCAAGAGCGGGGCCATCCGTACCGCGTGGCAGCTGGCCAGGCGAGGCGGCGACGTCATCGTGGTCGGCGCCGGAGCCGCGGACGACAACGTGCCGCTCAGCGCCTTCGAGTTGCTCTTCGAGGGCAAGAACATCCTCAGTTCGCTGTACGGCGGATCCGACCTGCGCTACGACGTGGGCCGCTTCGTCGACCTCTGGCGGGCCGGTCTGCTCGACATCGAGGGCCTCATCAGCCGCAGAATCAAGTTCGACGAACTCAACGACGCGGTCACCTCCCTCGCCAACGGAGAGGTGGTCCGCCAGATCGTCACCTTCGACTGACGCTCCCCCGCACCAAAGGATTGGCGCATCCGCGGCAGCCGTCAGGGCTCTGTTGCTCGGATTCCCACGGACGGGACGACCCCGCGCGGGGGGGTCCGGGGGGTTCCCCCGGGTTAGCAGAGTCCCCCGCAGCGGACGATGCCGCATCCGCGGCAGCCGTTAGGAAAATTGGGCGGTAACACCGGCAGTACGGAGCTCGCGGCCCGGGGTCATGCGGTCGCGGGGTTGCTCACCTTGCCGAGGAAGAGCGGCGTGCCGGTCGCCGTGTCGATGATCGCGAACAGGAACGGCCTGTCCACGATCACCGTGACCGGCGGCCGGGCCGGTACCACGAGCGCCGCGGCGCGCATGGTGACCGCCGTCGCGGCCGCGGCCTCGGTGCCCTGCTCGTCCACGTCGACGTACGCCTTGTGGACGACCTCGTCGATGCGCAGGCGCTCGGCCGTGGTGATGCCGCTGAAGTCCGCGTCGCCGCCGAACGCCGCCGTGACGCCGAGCTGGCGCAGCGCGCCGGCGAGCCTGAACCCGGTCGAGACGCGGAACCTCGGCATCGTCAGCGCCACCTTGGTGGGACCCGCGCCGCTGGTGAGGCCCTGCACGCCGCGTTCGGCCAGGCCTTCCTCCAGCGGGCCCGGCGCCCCGTCAGGCAGCAGCACCGCCATCGCGAGCCGGGATCCCGCGTATGGCAGCACCACCGCCTGGTACCCGCCGCCGCGCAGGTAGCCCAATTGCGCGGTGACGCGCATCATGGAGGCCGTCACCGCGGCGCGGCCGCCGGTGTGGAAGGGGCCGTCGGTGGTGGCTCCCGCGGCGAACGGATGGGCCCACCGCGCCTTCAGGTAGACCGCGTTGGCCAGAATCAGCCGGGTGCTCGCGCTGATCAGGCCGGGCGCGATCAGATCTGCGATTTTGCCCGCCGTCTGCGCTGCGATGATTTGGTTGATCTCCCGCGCGGCCTCCATGGGGGCGCGGGCGAAATCAGCATCCCTGACGGCCAGCGCGGCCAGGTCACGCAGCCGATCGGTGAATTCTTGCGTCAGCGGCAGCCCTGACTGCACCCACATCGTGTTCGGCATGCGGAATGTGACGTCCTGGCTGCGCGCGCTGTCGGTCAGCGCGGCTGTCAGCAGGCGCAGCCCGCCGGCGGCCGCGTCAGGGTCGCTCAGGTGCAGGAAGCGGGCAAGCTCGGCGGCGGTCTCGCCGCGCGCGCCGAGCAGGGCCAACTGCAGTGCGACAGCGGTGCTCGCGGGCGAGAAGGCGGTGTTCGCGCCGCCCGCGGCCAGCGCGCCGTACAGCGCCACGCCCGCGGCGTCGATGGCCTGCGCCCGCGCCGCGAGGTCGGCGGCACCGGACCGGGTGGCCGGGGGATCATCCACCTGCGCCAGCCTACGCCGGGCCAAGACGGCGGCCCTCGATCGCCGCGGCCCGCGCGCTGGCGCCGCCGGCGCGGCTGGCGCCGCCGGCGCGGCCGGGTACGGCTGGTGCGGCTGGTGCGGGCTGGCTGCGGCCGGGCGCGCGGCCGCGCGGGCGCGCGGAGGTCCGCGTAGGCTGGCGGCATGCGTGTCGCGCTCTGCCAGATCCCGGTCTCCGGCGATCCTGCCGTCAACCTGGCCCGGGTGAAGAAGGCCACCGCGCAGGCCGCCGCGGACGGTGCCGACCTCGCGATCTTCCCCGAGGCGACCCAGGTCCGCTTCGGTTCGGATCTGCGGCACGCGGCCGAGCCGCTCGATGGGCCGTTCGGGACGGCGCTCGCGTCGGCCGCGCGCGATCACGCGACCGCGATCGTGGCGGGCGTGTTCGAGCCCGCGCCTGGCGGGCTTGTGCACAACACCGCGGTCGGCTACGACTCCCAGGGCAGCCGCTGCGCCGCCTACCGCAAGATCCATCTGTTCGACGCACTCGGCCAGCGGGAATCCGACCTCGTCGCGCCGGGTGCCGAGGCGGTGATCGCCGACTTCGACGGCCTGCGGGTCGGGCTCATCACGTGCTACGACATCCGCTTTCCCGAACTCGCGCGCGCGCTGACAGCGGGCGGCGCCCAGCTTCTCGTCGTGCTCGCCGCGTGGGGAGCCGGCCTGTTCAAGGAGGAACACTGGGTGACGCTGGTGCGCGCCCGCGCCATCGAGAACACGGTGTGGGTGGCGGCCGTGGGCCAGGTGCCCGACGTCGACGCCCCGCCGGTCAGCGCGCCGACCGGCGTCGGCAGAAGCATGCTTGTCGATCCGATGGGCACCGTGCGGATCGACCTCGGCTCGCGGCCTGGCATCGCGGTGGGTGACATCGACCTGGAGCTGACGCAGCAGGTCCGGGCCGTGCTCCCGTGCCTGGCGCACCGGCGTCCCGATCTGCTTGGGGACGTCCGCATGAACGCGCTGGCGGTCTGACTCTGGCGTCGGGGTCCGCGGCGCGGGTGCGGGGCGCTGGGTCCGCGGCGCTGGGTCCGCGGCGTTGGGTCCGCGGCGTTGGGCGGCTCACGGGCTGCTTGACGCCGCCGGCTTGGCGGACTCTGCCGCCGCGCCGGTGCTCCCAGCGACCGCTGGGGCGGGTGGTGCGACCCACAACGTCGGGTACTCGGTCCTGGCCGTCGCGGTGAAACCGGC
>DATFVJ010000077.1:0-2279 GCA_035260365.1 Streptosporangiaceae bacterium | reverse complement strand
CGGTCGCGACGCATGATCCGGCGCAGCTCGGTGATCCGCGCGGTTCCCGCCGCGGCCATGATCAGCGCGCCCGCGATGGCGGCGCAGAGCAGCGCCACGGCCAGCGACAGGCGCAGGTGAGCGCCCAGGAAGCTGATGTTCACCGCGTGCGCGTTCTGGATGATGAAGATCATCACCACGATGAGGGCGGCGACGCCGGCGATCAGCCCGGTGCGGAAACCACTGATCCGGGTCTGCAGCCGCCGTCGCCGGGGCGCCTGCGGCGCCGACTGGGGCGGCGGGGCAGAGCCGTTGGCTGAGGGTCGCGGCAGGGTGCTGGCTAGGGCGTGTGGTGCGGCTGGCTCGGTCATGGCGCTGCTTTCCTCGCGGACGGGGACCGAGTTAGAGGACCTTGGCCACCGTGTTGCCGACCCGGGTACCTGGCCGCGGTCGGCCGCTGTCACCCAGTGTCTCCAACAGCGTACTCTGGAACCTAGAAACTAGCAATATTTTTCTAGAAACTCAGGTATATTCTCAATCAATGGGAGAGCGATCGTGTGTTCTAGCCCCACAGGGGGACCTGCGAGTCGTGACCCTAGTCCTCGGCCGTACCTCCAGGCGGGCCTCTGGTGACTCGGAGTAGTGTCTTCGAGTGTACGTAACGCGTTCGCAGCTCAGCTCAAGATCAACGTTACGGCCTGTGCGTCGAAGGCGCCGAACGGCCATGTAGCGCGAATTGATCATGGAGAGTCACTCAGAGGGCTCGATGCTGCCGGCAATTCCGGGTCATCGCAGCACGCCGCTGGCGCATTCTGGTCCCGTGGCGCTTTGCGATCCTGCGGTATGCCATCTACGGCTCCGCGCCGAAGGAGCACCAAGGCCCTGCCTTCCGGCTGGCAGGCGGGTAACCAAGCGCTTGGGCGGGCGCGGGTCGCAACCGACGCGGTCACGCGTTGCGCGGTGACCAGGTCCGGGTCGAGCCGGACAAGCGGTGAGTGTCGGGCTGGGTGGTCGTCTCGTGGTCTGAGGAGGTGTGCCGGTGAACGGTTTCATGTTTGGGTACGAGGGCTTCGACCCGGCCGGGGAGGGGCTGCGTGAGGCGCTGACCTCGACGGGCAACGGTTTCCTGTGCGCGCGGGGCGCCGCGGAGTGGGAGGACGCCGACGGCGTGCACTACCCAGGCACGTATGTGCATGGTGTCTACAACCGCGAGACGACGATCCTCGGCGGTCGTCCCGTGCTCAACGAGGACCTGGTGAACCTGCCGAACTGGCTGGTGCTCAAGTTGCGCATCGAGGGCGGGGACGCGTTCCGGCTCGGCGACGTGGAGCTGCTCGGCTATCGCCACGAGTTTGACATCCGCAACGCGATGGTCATCCGCGAGTTGCGCTTCCGCGACCGGGTCGGCCGTGAGACGACGCTGCGCAGCCGGCGGTTCGTGAGCATGGCCGATGTGCACCACGGCGGCATCGAGTGGACGCTCACGCCGGAGAACTGGTCGGGCCGCGTCGAGGTCGTCTCCGCGCTCGACGGGCGCGTCACCAACAACGGCGTGGCTCGCTATGGGCAGCTCGAGGGCCGGCACCTGGATCCGGTGGGCCCGAGGACGTTCGGGTCCGAGGTGATCGCGCTGAAGGTCCAGACGCGGCAATCGAACCTGTACATCAGTCAGGCGGCGCGCACCCGCGTCTTCGACGGCCGCGGACCGCTTGCCGTCGAACGCGTTCTCTACCAGATGGAGGACTACATCCAGCAGGTCCTTGCGTTCGACGTCGGGCAAGGGGCCGCGGTGCGGGTCGAGAAGATGGTGGCCTTCTACACGTCGCGTGATCGCGCGATCAGCGACACCCTGGTCAAGGCGGGACAGTCGGCGCTGCGCTCCGCCGGCTTCGGCGAGGCGTTCGAGCGCCACGCCTCGGCCTGGGATGAGCTGTGGCGAGGGTGCGACGTGCGCGTGCCCGGCGACGACCGGGTGCAGCTTCTGCTGCGGCTGCACATTTGCCACATCCTCCAGGTCTGCTGCCGCAACACGGCAGACCGGGATGCCGGAGTACCCGCCCGCGGCCTCAACGGCGAGGCCTACCGGGGTCATGTGTTCTGGGACGAGCTGTACGTGTATCCGTTCCTGAACTTCCGCATGCCGGAGGTGACGCGGGAGCTGCTGCTGTACCGCTATCGCCGCCTCGGCGCGGCGCGCGACGCGGCCCGGGAGGCGGGGTTTCACGGCGCGATGTTTCCCTGGCAGAGCGGCAGCGAGGGCACGGAGGAGACCCAGAGCATCCACCTCAACCCGCTCTCGG
>DATFVJ010000076.1:0-19830 GCA_035260365.1 Streptosporangiaceae bacterium | reverse complement strand
ACCGACGCGGGCGTTTATGCACAGCACGGACTCATCCCCGCCGAGTCCCGGCAGCGCCACCGACGCTGCCACCGTGCGGACGTCGAGCGTGGCGCCGGCACCGACGTCGATCCGCAGGCGCAGCACGTCTCCGCCGACCGGGCCGGCCGCGCCGGTCACGATATGGACCGCGTCGGCGGTGCGCCGCAGCACGAGCGGCGCCTGGGACCGCAGCACGGAAAGCCGGGTCACGCCGCCGCCGTCCTCGGCGGCGATGGCCGCGGTCGCCCTCACGCCTGGCTGCCGCTGCCGATACCCCCGCCGGTATCGCCACCGATACCCCCGCCGGTACCGCTGTTGGCGTTCGCGGGCCAGCGGCGCAACTCGCCGCGCACCCAGGCCGACACGGCCGGGGCGAGCGGGTCCTGGCGCAGTGAGCAGAACACCACGGGCCGGCCCTGCCGCACCGCGGTCGCGTCGCGGTTCATCACGGTCAGGCTCGCGCCGACCAGCGGCGCCAGATCGGTCTTGTTGATCACGAGGAGGTCGGAGGCGGTGACGCCAGGCCCGCCCTTGCGCGGGACCTTGTCGCCGCCTGACACGTCGAGGACGAAGATCTGGGTATCGACCAGACCGTAGCTGAATATCGCGGTCAGGTTGTCGCCGCCGCTCTCGACCAGGACGAGGTCCAGGGGACCCGACCGGGCCTCAAGGTCCTCCACGGCGTCCAGGTTCGCGGTGATGTCGTCGCGGATCGCGGTGTGCGGGCAGCAGCCCGTCTGCACGGCAACGATGCGCTCAGCGTCGAGGACGCCGGCCGCGCGCAGGATGTCGGCGTCTTCCGTCGTGTAGATGTCGTTGGTGACGACGCCGAGCCGCAGGTCCGCACCGAGGGCCCGGCACAGCGCCGCGACCAGCGCGGTCTTGCCACTGCCGACCGGCCCTCCGACACCGATGCGCATGCCGCGGGTGTCCGGGTGCGACACACCGCGTGAGCCGTTCGGGATAGGGCTTGGTGAATGGTCATGAGGCAAACAGCCGCACCTCCGCTCGGGCATGAGCCTCGGCCAGCAGATCCAGGCCGGGCGCCGACAGGCACGGCAGGTCGTCGAGCCGGCCCGCCACGCCGGCCGCCGCATCGGCGGCGACCCGCCCGACGTCGGCCGCCAGCCGGGCGAGCATGGCGTTGACCGCAAGCGGGTCCAGGCCGAGCAGCCGGACCGCCGCGCTGGCTGGCCCGCTGACCGCGAGATACGCCGCGACGAGCGCCGTGGCCGGTGGCGGCGCGCCCGCGGCGGCCGCCGCCGCGCCGAGCGCCACCGGGTGGTGCGGCGCCTCGCGCACGCGGCCCAGGTCGGCCAGCCAGTAGGCGTCCCACGCGGCGCGGGCGGCCCGCAGCAGTGCGCGGCCCTGGCGGCGTGCCGCCGCCCGCTGCGCGGGCGACGGAGTGCGCGCGTCCGCCTCGGCGTCAAGCTGCGCCCACACGCCGTCGCGGGCCCGCGCGCACGCGGCGGCGGCCAGGCCGGCGCTGACTGCGCCCGCGGTGATGAGCCGGCCGCGGAGGAACCGTTCGAGCGACTCGAGGCCGGTGACGGAGCCCGCGGCGGCCGCCGCCTCGAGGCCGCCGGAATGCGCGTGGCCGCCCGCGGGGAAGCGGGCATCGGCGAGCATGAGCACTGCCGTGGCGGCGCCCGGCCACCCGGCGCCAGGTACCGGTTCGGCCGGCGCAAGCTCAGCGGGCGCAGGCTCGGCCGGTACGCGCTGGCCGGGCTGGGCCGGATGAGGAGGTGGCATCGCTGGCTTCGGTTGGTCAGAAGAGGAAGTACCGCTGGGCCATCGGCAGCTCGGCCGCTGGTTCCTGCTCGACGACCGCACCGTCGATCCGCACGGTGAACGTGTCCGGCTCGACCTGGATGTCGGGCAATGCCTCATTGTTCACCATGTCGGCCTTTCCGCGCCTGCGCACATCCGCTACCGGCACGAGCTTGCGGCTGATCCGCAGCCGGTCCGCCAGGCCGTCGTCCAGGGCGGCGGGTGAGACGAAGGACAGCGACGTGCTCGCGGCCGCGGCTGGCTCGCCGCCCCACATCGGGCGCGGCAGCACCGGCTGCGGAGTCGGTATCGACGCGTTGGCGTCGCCCATGGCGGCCCAGGCGGCGAAACCGCCCTTGAGCACCACGTGCGGCCGCACACCGAAGAACGCCGGATGCCACAGCACCAGGTCCGCGAGCTTGCCGGGCTCGACGGAGCCGATGTGCGCTTCCAGGCCGTGCGCGACGGCCGGGCAGATCGTGTACTTGGCGATGTAACGGCGGGCCCGCGCGTTGTCCGCGCCGCTGTCGCCCGCCAGCGCGCCGCGCCGCTTCTTCATCACGTGCGCGGTCTGCCAGGTCCGCAGCACGACCTCACCGATCCGGCCCATCGCCTGCGAATCCGAACCGATCATGGAGATGGCCCCCATGTCGTGCAGGATGTCCTCCGCCGCGATCGTCGATGGCCGGATCCGGCTCTCGGCGAACGCGAGGTCCTCGGGGACCGCCGGGTTGAGGTGATGGCACACCATCAGCATGTCGAGGTGCTCGTCCACGGTGTTGACCGTGTGCGGGCGGGTGGGGTTGGTCGACGACGGCAGCACGTTCGGCTGCCCGGCGACGGTGATGATGTCCGGCGCGTGGCCGCCGCCAGCGCCCTCGGTGTGGTAGGCGTGGATCGTCCGGCCGCCGATGGCGGCCAGGGTGTCCGCGACGAAACCGGCCTCGTTCAGCGTGTCGGAGTGCAGCGCGGCCTGGACGCCTGCCTCCTCGCACACCCGCAGGCAGGCGTCGATGGCGGCGGGAGTCGAGCCCCAGTCCTCGTGCAGCTTGAGGCCCGCGGCCCCGGCGCGCAGTTGTTCCCACAGGGCGTCCGCTGAGACCGTGTTGCCCTTGCCGAGCAGGACGATGTTGACGGGCCAGCCGTCGGTCGCCTCGAGCATGCGGGCCAGATGCCACGCGCCTGGCGTCACGGTCGTGGCCTTGGTGCCCTCGGCCGGGCCGGTGCCGCCGCCGATGACGGTGGTGATGCCGCTGCCGAGCGCTTCGGGCAGCAGCCCGGGGCAGATCAGGTGGACGTGGCAGTCGATGCCGCCCGCGGTGAGGATGAGCCCGCCGCCCGCGAGGATCTCGGTCGACGGCCCGATCACCAGATCCGGGTGGACCCCGTCCATGATGTCCGGGTTCCCGGCCTTGCCGAGCGCCACGATCCGGCCGTCGCGCACCCCCACATCGGCCTTTACCACGCCCCAGTGATCCAGCACGACGGCCCCGGTGATGACCAGATCGGGCGCGCCCTCCGCGCGGGTCGCCCGCGCCTGGCCCATCGACTCACGGATGACCTTGCCGCCGCCGAACACGGCCTCGTCGCCGCCGCCGCACAGGTCCTGCTCCACCTCGATCAGCAGGTCGGTGTCGGCGAGCCTGATGCGGTCACCGGCCGTCGGCCCGTACAGCAGCGCGTAGCGGGACCGGCTGAGCTCAGCCATCCAGATCCTCCCTGCCGCCGAGCCGCAGGCCGGGAACCCGGCGTCCGCCCGCGAGCGGTACCAGGACCACCTCGCGCTCGATCCCTGGCTCGAAGCGGACGGCCGTACCGGCCGGGATGTCGAGCCGGTGCCCCCACGCGGCCGCCCGGTCGAACCGCAGGGCCGGGTTGGCCTGGGCGAAATGATAGTGGGAGCCGACCTGGACCGGCCGGTCGCCGGTGTTCGACACGACGAGGGTCACGGTGGGCCGGCCGGAGTTGAGTGCCACCGTGCCCGGCCCGACGAGGATCTCCCCGGGGATCACGGAATCGGCCCGTGCACGGTCACCAACTTGGTGCCGTCGGGGAAGGTCGCCTCGACCTGGACCTCGGTCATCATCTCTGGCACACCCTCCATCACGTCCTGGCGGGTGAGGACGGACCGGCCTGCCTGCATGAGCTCCACCACCGACTGCCCGTCCCGCGCCCCTTCGAGCAGGAAGGACGTGATCACCGCGACCGCCTCCGGGTAGTTCAGGCGCAGCCCGCGTGCCCGCCGGTCCCTGGCGAGGCCCGCGGCGACGTGGACAAGCAGCCGCTCCTGCTCGTGCGGGGAGATCAGCATGTGTGCAAGATAACCGGGAAATGTTTCGCTGTGTGTTAACGCGCGGTGACGAGATATTTCCCCCGGCCCCATCCCGGCCCGGCCCACACGCCTCGGCTTCATCGAGCGGGCTGCCTCACAACCACCAGGCCGACCTCAGTCATCCCGATAAATCCAGGCCGTATGCACAATAGCCCGCGTCACAGGGGCCCGCGTGGCCGCTCCATGCTCGGGCAGCCCTTCACCATAGGCGGTAGCGACCCACCATGGATCCTCACGGGACACAACCCGGTAGGTGCTCATCGATCCATCCATCCCTCGCCAAGGAGCTTCTCGCCGCTGAGTATTCCTGTACCGCCACCTGAAGATACGGGTTACCGCAGCGCACGCGGCGCGAGATAACCCACCCAATCCGCGGCGCTGACGATTTCCACGGTGGCGGGTAATCTGTCCCGGTGCCCGCGCGAGGAGGTACGGATGAGGAACGTCGTGGTGACCGATCCGCCCCGGGCGGACCTCGGCCAGGTCGGCAAGCTCGGTGAGTACGGGGTCGCGACCGTCCACGAGGCCCTCGGCCGGTCGGGATTTCTCGGCCCGCGGCTGCGCCCGGTGCACCTCGGCCCACGGATCGGCGGCACGGCGGTGACCGCCCTGTGCTGGCCGGGCGACAACCTCATGGTGCACGCCGCCGTGGAGCAGTGCCGCGCGGGTGACGTCCTGGTCGTAGCGACGACCTCGCCGTGCACGGACGGGCTGGTCGGCGAGCTGATCGCCACGTCGCTGCGGGCGCGCGGGGTACGCGGCGCGGTCGTCGACGCGGGCGTACGTGACGTCGCCGAACTGCACGAGATGGGCTTCCCTGTCTGGTCCGCGGCGGTGAGCGCGCAGGGCACCGTCAAGGCCACGCCTGGCGCGGTCAACGTGCCGGTCGCCGTCGGCGGCCAGCTGATCCACCCGGGTGACGCCGTCATCGCCGACGACGACGGCGTGGTGTGCGTGCCGCGCGGTGAGGTGGCGCGCGTGCTTGGCGCCGCGCAGGCACGGGCCGCGGCGGAAGAGGTGTCACGCGCGGCGCTGCGGGCGGGCGAACTCAGCCTCGACAGGTACGCGCTGCGCGCGGTGCTGCAACAGGCTGGGGTCAAGTACGTGAGCGCTGCGGAGCAGGTGCACCGGGCGGTCGGCTGACCCGGTGCCTCATGGCGCGGCGCGCCGCCCGCTGCGCGGCCTGGGTGCGGCGGCCCGGAATGAGCGCCGCCCGCACGTCCCCGCGACATGCGCAACCGCGGGGCCGTGCGGGCGGACTATTCATCATGGCCCCCAGGGAAGAGGCGCTGGTTAGACGTGCGGGACCATGCGGTTGGTTCCCGGCGGGAGAAAATCACCCGCCGGCCAGGAGCGCGGCGGGACGCGGAACTGGGCGTCAGGACGTGAGGGCGGTGACCGGGAGCCCGCGGATCGAGGCGTCGAGGATCTCGGCGGTGTGCGCGACGGGAATCCGCTCACCGCGGGCGGCCAGCGCGGCGGTGATCTGCAGCGAGCAGCCCGGGTTCGCAGAGACCAGCAGATCGGCTCCGGCCAGCTTGGCCGACAGGACGCAGTCTGCCTTGCGCTCGCCGAGTTCCCTGGCGGCCGCCGGTTCAAGCAGGTTGTACACCCCGGCCGAGCCGCAGCAGGTCGCGCCGTCGCGGATCTCCACCAGCGTCAGGCCAGGGATCGCGCGCAGCAGAGCGCGCGGCTGCGCGCGCACGCCCTGCGCGTGCGCCAGATGGCACGCGTCGTGATACGCCACGGTCACCGGCAGCGGATGGCGCTGCGCCACCGGCCCGAGTTCGGTGAGGAACTCGGTCAGGTCGCGGACCTTCCCGGCCACCCGGCGGGCCGCCGGTGCGGCGGCATCGCCGGCCAGCAGCTCGCCCCACTCCTTCATCGCGGAGCCGCAGCCGGCGGCGTTCACCACGACGGCGTCGACTCCAGCGCGGTCGAACACACCGATCAGGCGCCGCGCGAGCGACACCGACTGATCGGTGCGGCCCGCGTGCAGGGAGAGCGCGCCGCAGCAGCCCTGGCCGCGCGGAATGATCACATCGCAGCCCTCGGCCGCGAGCAGCCGGGCGGTCGCGGCGTTGACGTGCGGGAAGAACTCGCCCTGCACGCAGCCGGTGAGCATACCGACCACCGCGCGCCTGACCGGCCGGCCGGCGGCGCTGTGCGCGCCGCCGGCGTCGCCGGGTCCACGCGCCGCCCGGGCGGGCACCCGCTCGGGCAGCCGGATCCGCCGTGCCGGCGGCGGTGCGAGCCGCAGCGCGGCCGCCGCCGTCGCGGGCAGCCGCGCGGCGATCCCGCCGGTGGCACTGCGCGCGATGCGCCGGTCGAGGCCGAGCTTCTGCGCCGCACGCAGCGGCCCGGCGAGCAGGCGGAGCCGACGCGGGTAGGGGAACACCGCGAAGATGGCCGCGCGCGCGGCGCGCTGCGCCGCGGATCGCGGCTCGTCGACCGGCCACGCCCGCGCCGCCTCGATCAGCTTGTCGTACTGCACCCCCGACGGGCACGCCGGCACGCAGGCCATGCAGCCGAGGCAGCGATCGAGGTGCTCAAGGACCGGCTTGTCCAGCTTCGCGCCATCCAGGAGCTGCGTCATCAGGTGGATCCGGCCCCGCGGCGAATCCATCTCCTCGCCCCACAGCTGATACGTGGGGCACGCGGGCAGGCAGAACCCGCAGTGCACACAGTCGCCCGCGAGCGCGCGCAGATCCTCCATCAGATCCCTCCCGCGAACCGTCCGGGCGACATCACGTGATCTGGATCGAACTGATCCTTGACCGCCCGCATGACCTCGGCCGCGTTGACCGGCCCCCACACGTCGACGGCGCTGCGAATTTCCGCCGGCGCACGCACGACGGTCACGCTCGCACCTGGCACGTCGCCCCAGCCCGGAGGGGCGGCCAACCGGCGCCGCAGCGTCGCCACGAAGGACGCCGCCGCATCGGGCGGGGTCTGCGCGCCGAGTCCGGCCTCGAGCACACCGCAGCCGGCCGAGCCGCGGATCGCCGGGATCAGGACCCGTGGGCCCGGCCCGGCCGCGGCCTCGTCCACGGCGCGCAGCACGAACTCGAGCGCACCCGGCGGGAACGCGATCCGCAGTTCGGTCGCGCCGTCGGCCGCGACGCCTGCGCCCCACCACGCCGGCGGGTCCGCCGAAGGCTTGGCGCCGGTGCCGAGGATGTCGCGCATCCGGGTCACCCGTTCGGTAACGGCGTCGGCAGTACCTTCGAGCAGCACGGACACGGACACGGGTGCGCTGGGCGCGGGCCGGTCGATCTCGGCGGCGGAGGGCCCGAGCTGCGACTCGATCGCCGCCCGGACGGCGCCGAGCGCGCCCGCCGCGGTCGCGCAGGTCACCGTGACGTAGGCGGCCGCCTGCGGCAGTGGATGCAGCCGGAACGCCGCTTCTGCGATCAGCCCGAGTGTGCCGTGCGAACCCGCGAACAGCTTGCCGAGGTCGTAGCCTGCCACGTTCTTGACGACCTTGCCGCCCGACGAGGCGACCGTGCCGCCCGCGAGCACCACGGTGATCCCGATCAGCAGGTCGCGCGGTGCGCCGTGGCGCAGCCGCCTCGGCCCGGCGGCGCCGGTCGCGATCACTCCGCCCACCGTGCCGCCGCTGCCCCCGCGGGGCGTGTCGAGCGCAAGCTGCTGGCCGGCCGGCGCGAGCCGCCCGGCCAGCCGCGCCATCGGCAGGCCGGCCTGTACCCGCACCACCAGGTCACCCGCGGCGTGCTCGATGATCTTGTCCAGGCGCGTCGTGTCGACCGCCAGGTCGCAGCGGTCAGGCGGCGTGCCCCAGCTCAGCTTGGTCCCGGTGCCGCGGGGGAGCACCGCGAGCCCGTGCCCGGCCGCCGCCCGCAGCAGGCCGCTGGCCTCGGCGACGGTGGCGGGAGACGCGACCACCGCAGGGACCACGCCGAACACCGCGTCGGCGGGGCCGCCGGGCCGGACCGCGGCGCACACATCTTCCAGCGCTGCCAGGGGATCAGCCACCGCGGTCCTTCCATGATCTGCGCGTGTTTTCTGCCCATACCCCGGCGGGGTCGCCGCGATCCGGCCGGGGTCCCATCAGAACTGGTCCACCTGGCCGGAGGCCACCAACGGGTGGACGCCGCGCCGCACCCCCGGCACCTCTCCGCACAGCCTCGGGGTCGGGAAGATCTTGCCCGGGTTGCACAGGCCGGCCGGGTCGAAGGCGCACCGCAGCAGCTGCATGGTTTCCAGGTCGGCGGGCCCGAACATCTTCGGCAGGTACCGCGACTTGTCCACGCCGACGCCGTGCTCGCCGGTGATCGAGCCGCCGTGCTCGATGCACGCGTCAAGGATGGCGCCGGACAGCCGCTCCGCGCGCTCGGTCTCACCGGGCCGCGTGTCGTCGAAAAGCACGAGCGGATGCAGGTTGCCGTCACCGGCGTGGAACACGTTCGCTACCTTGATCCCTTCCTCCCTCGACAGGCTGGAGATCTTCCTGAGCACCTCGGGCAGGGCCGTCCGGGGCACGACGCCGTCCTGCACGATGTAGGCGGGGCTGATCCGGCCGACAGCGGCGAACGCGGCGCGGCGGCCCTTCCAGATCGCGGCCCGCTCGTCCGGGTCGTCGGCGACCCTGATCTCGGTCGCCCCAGACGCCTCGCACAAGGCACGCACGCGCGCATACTCGCACTCGACCTCCGCCGCGGGGCCGTCGAGTTCCACGATGAGGACGGCGCCCGCGCCCTGCGGGTAGCGGCACGCCACCGCCGCCTCGGCCGCCTCGATGGCGAGCGCGTCCATCATCTCGATCGCGGCCGGCAGGACACCGGCGCCGATGATGGCCGACACCGCGCCGCCGCCCGCGTCGGTGCTCGCGAACGCGGCGAGCAGGCAGCGAACTGTCTCGGGCAGGCGCGTGAGCTTGACGACGATCTTGGTGACGATACCGAGCGTGCCCTCCGAGCCGACGAACGCGCCGAGCAGGTCGTAGCCTGGCGCCGCGCCGGTGCCGTCACCGATCCACGCCAGCGGCCCGGACGGCAGCGCGACCTGCAGGGCGAGGACGTGGTGCACGGTGAAGCCGTACTTGAGGCAGTGCGCGCCGCCCGAGTTCTCCGCCACGTTCCCGCCGACCGAGCAGACCACCTGGCTCGACGGGTCGGGCGCGTAGAAGTAGCCGAACGGCTCCGCTGCCTTGCTCACGGCCAGATTGGTGACGCCCGGCTCGACCACGGCCCTGCGATTCGCCGGATCGACCTCGATGACGCGCCGCATCCTCGCGGTGACGACGAGGACGCCGTCGGCGTTGGGCAGCGCGCCGCCGGACAGGCCGGTGCCCGAGCCGCGGGCCACGTAGGGGACGCCCGCGCGCGTACAGGCGCGGACGACGGCGGCGACCTGCTCGGCGGTCTCGGGCAGCACGGCGATCGCCGGGGTGCAGCGGTGCGAGGTGAGCCCGTCGCACTCGTAGGTGCGAAGCTCACGCGGGTCGGTGATGACGTTCGCGTGCCCCGCGATCTCCGCAAACCGCGGCGCGAGCGCCGCGGCATCGCCGTACTCGGTCATGCCCCGACACTAGCTCCGAGAGCTCCAGGGATGTTATCCCCAGCCCGCCCGTCCCCAGACCCCGCTGTCCCCAGAACGCCGTTCACCCCGGTCAGGCCTCTTGACAACATGCCAAGATCAGCAGTGGGGCAACGCCCCCCTGGGAGGGCGGGTCCTGTAGGGAAGCGGATCGTGTAGGGGGTTGGTGGACTGGGCGGGTGAGCCCGGGCCGGCCTGCAGGGCCTGGTGGTGACGCGCGGCGGCAGCCGTTCTGGATAATCTCCGCGCCCCTAGGGCATCCGTTCGTAGGCGGGCACGGTGAGGAAGTCGGCGTAGTCGTCGGCCAGCGCAACCTCCTTGAACAGGGCGGTTGCCTGTTCGAGGCGGGCCTCGTCGAGGCCGGCGCCGGCCGCCTCGCGGATCTTCGCCAGCTCCTCGCCGATGATCCGCTCGACAAGGTCCCTGGTGACGCGCGGGCCTTCGGCGAGGTCGATGTCGTTGTGCAGCCACTGCCAGACCTGGGAGCGCGAGATCTCGGCGGTGGCCGCGTCCTCCATCAGGTTGAAGATGGCGACCGCGCCGTTGCCGCCGAGCCACGCGGCCAGGTACTGCAGGCCGACGCTGATGTTGTTGCGCAGGCCCGCCTCGGTGATCGCGCCGGGAGTCTTCGCGACGGCGAGCAGGTCCGCCGCGCTGACGCTGACGTCGTCGCGGAGCTTGCCGAGCTGGTTGGGCTGCTCGCCGAGGACACCGTCGAACACCTCACGGCACACCGGCACCAGGTCGGGGTGGGCGACCCAGGACCCGTCGAACCCGTCGCCTGACTCGCGCGATTTGTCCTCGCGGACCTTGGCGAGTGCCTTCGCGTTGACCTCCGGGTCGCGGCGGCTCGGGATGAACGCGGCCATGCCACCGATGGCGTGCGCGCCACGCGTGTGGCAGGTGTGCACGAGCAGTTCGGTGTAGGCGCGCATGAACGGCGCGGTCATCGCGACCGCATTGCGCTCGGGCAGCACGAACTCGCGGCCCCGGGTGCGGAATTTCTTGATCACGCTGAACAGGTAGTCCCAGCGGCCCGCGTTGAGCCCGGCCGAGTGGTCCCGTAGCTCGTAGAGGATCTCCTCCATCTCGAAGGCGGCCGGGATGGTCTCGATCAGGACGGTCGCCCTGATCGTGCCTCGGGGGACGCCGAGCGAGTCCTGTGCGATGGTGAAGGCGTCATTCCACAGCCGCGCCTCGAGGTGACTCTCGATCTTAGGCAGGTAGAAGTATGGGCCCCGGCCCTTGTCGATCTGCCGCTGCGCGCAGTGGTGGAAGTACAGGCCGAAGTCGAACAGGCTGGCGGATATCCGCTGGCCGTCGACGAGCAGATGTTTCTCGTCCAGGTGCCAGCCGCGCGGCCTGGCCACGATGGTGGGCAGGTCCCCGTCCGGGCGCAGCCGGTAGTCCTTGCCTTCCGGGCTGGTGTAGTCGATCGCGCGGTCCAGGGCATCCTTGAGGTTGAGCTGACCGGTGATCATGTTGTCCCACAGCGGCGTGTTGGCGTCCTCGAAGTCGGCCAGCCACACGCTTGCGCCGGAATTCAGCGCGTTGATCGTCATCTTCTTGTCGGTCGGCCCGGTGATCTCCACGCGCCGGTCGACCAGCCCGGGCGCGGGCGGCGCCACGCGCCAGGCGTGGTCATCGCGGACGTCCCTGGTCTGCGGCAGGAAGTCGAGGCTTGCCCCGTCGATGAGTTCCTGCTGGCTCGCCGCGCGCGCGGCGAGCAGCCCCGCGCGGCGCGGGCCCAGTTCGCGCTGCAGCGTGGCGAGCAGGCTGAGCGCCGCTGGGGTCAGTATCTCGTCGTAGCGTTCCCGGCTCTGGGCGGTGATCTCCACGTTCTCGGGTCCCGGCATCGCCCGCTCCCTTCACGGTGTGGTGCAGGTTCCGGATCGTGGTGCGGCATGTTCCGGATTTTGACTCCCGACGCTAGCACTGCAGGCGGGGGGTTCCGTGGGGTCGCCCTCCGGGCCGCGCGAGGGGTAGCAGGTCAAAACTGGGATGAGCGTTGCGCCTGCCACGTGGCACTATCGGGGAATGGCGCACATAACGGGGGCGTTGTCCAGTCAGGCGGAGGGCTCGCGGCCAGCAAAGGCCGGGGCGGCTCCTCAGCGGGCGGAGCACCTGGAGGTATCAGTTACCGGCGAACTTGATCTGGAAGACCGGCAGGCACTGCGGCGGGTGGCGGGGCTCACCGGGCTATCGACAGAACTGCGGGACGTCACCGAGGTCGAATACCGTGAGCTGCGGCTTGAGCGGGTCGTCCTGATCGGTGTGTGGGCGGACGGCAGCCTGGCCGGTGCGGAGAACTCACTGCACGAGCTGTCACTGCTCGCCGAGACCGCCGGTTCCCTGGTTCTCGAGGGGCTGGTCCAGCGGCGCCCGCGGCCCGACCCCGCGACGTACGTCGGTGCGGGCAAGGCCGCCGAGCTCGCTGAAATCGTGGCTTCGACGGGCGCGGACACGGTGATCTGCGACGGTGAGCTGAGCCCGGGCCAGCTGCGCAAGCTCGAGGACATCGTGAAGGTGAAGGTCGTCGACCGCACCGCGCTGATCCTGGACATCTTCGCCCAGCATGCCCGCAGCCGTGAGGGCAAGGCCCAGGTGGAGCTCGCCCAGCTCGAGTACATGCTGCCGAGGCTGCGGGGCTGGGGCGAGTCCCTGTCACGCCAGGCTGGTGGCCGGGTAGCCGGGGTCGGCGGAATCGGTACCCGCGGTCCTGGTGAGACGAAGCTCGAGACCGATCGGCGCCGCGTCCGTGCCCGGATCGCCAAGCTGCGCCGCGAGATCGCCGCCATGGCGACCGGTCGTGAGGTGCAGCGTGGGCGCCGGCGCGGGCGGGACGTGCCGGCGGTGGCCATCGCTGGTTACACCAACGCGGGCAAGTCCAGCCTGCTGAACAGGCTGACCGGCGCCGGGGTGCTCGTCCAGGACGCCCTATTCGCGACGCTGGATCCGACGGTGCGCCGTGCGCGCACCCCGTCCGGCCGTGCGCTGACGCTGACGGACACGGTCGGTTTCGTGCGCCACCTGCCGCACCAGCTCGTCGAGGCGTTCCGCTCCACCCTCGAGGAAGTGGCGGACGCCGACGTGATCCTGCACGTGGTCGACGGCTCCGACGCTGACCCGAAGGCGCAGCTCGCCGCGGTCCGGGGTGTGCTGGCGGAGATCGGCGCCGAGGGCGTGCCCGAGCTTGTGGTCATCAACAAGGCGGACGTCGCGGATCCGATCGTCGTGGAAGGGCTGCGGCTGCGCGAACGTGGCTCCGTCGTGATGTCGGCCCGCACCGGTGCGGGCGTGCCCGAGCTGCTCACCGCGCTCGAGGAACGGCTGCCGCGGCGCGATCGTGAGATGCGCGTGCTGGTGCCGTACAGCCGGGGAGATCTTGTCGCGCGGGCGCACGAACTCGGTGAGGTGATCGGCGAGGAGCACGCGGCAGACGGGATCACGCTGCACGCCCGGGTGCCCGCACAGCTCGCCGCCGAACTCGCGGCGTTCAACGGTCATCTCGGGTGAGCGTGCGGGCCTGGCGCGGGCCAAGGCCACGCCACGCTGGCGGCCTGAGCCGCCGGTTCGCGTACCTCAGCCGCCGCGTTGGCAAGCTGCAGTCACGCGTTAACGGACCGGCCACGCCAATCCGCGGCCGAACCCGTAATAGCGCTTCGGAGTACCCCGAAAGCATGATGTAATCGGTTTCGGTTCGGCCGGGCCGCGGGATGTGCGTCGGCACCGCGGCGGCCAGTCCCGGTCGCGAACGCTCGGAGGCATCGCGTTGCCCCCTAATGCCGTGCTTATCGGCAGTACGAGACGGGTGCCCGTGGTGGTGGAGGTACCTGAGCCGCGGGTGGATGCCGACATTTGGCCGAAATCGGCTATTCCGGGCAGGACTTCTTCACATACAGCCTGTACATGGTGCCACCAGTGCAATACCGTGACGGAATCGAATATCTCGGCCGCACCGTCAGCGCACGCCGGGGTTGCGTCAACCGCGAACGATCCGCTTCACTGTGTGCTTGCCAGTGTGTTCCCGCAGGCACGTCCGTGTTTCGGCAGGCACGACCGACGGCAGGTGACCCCAATGACGTCCGGAACCCCAGCCCCCGGTTCCTGCACCGTGACCAGGGCTGAGCTGTGACGGTCCGTCTCCTGACGAACATCGGCCGCCTCTGGACGGGGAGCGAGATCCTCACCAACGCCGCCGTGATCACCCAGGACGACCGGATCGCATGGGTCGGCCCGGCGGTGGAGCTGCCGCAGCGCGTGCCCGGTGTCGTCGACGACATCGTCGACGTCGACCATGTGGAGAACCTCGGTGGCGGCCTGGTCACTCCGGGTCTGATCGACGCGCACACGCATCCGGTCTACGCGGGCAACAGGTGGGCGGAGCTTGCCATGCGGTCGAGCGGGTCGACCGCATCGGAGATCGCGGCTGCGGGCGGCGGGATAGCGTCCACGGTGACGGTCACGCGAGGCACGGATCCGTGGACGCTCTGCAACGGCGTGCGCGAGCGGCTCAGCGACTGGGTGCGTTCTGGGACGACGACGATCGAGGCCAAGACCGGCTACCACCTCACCCGCGATGGTGAACTCGCCGACGTGCGCATGCTGCGGTCGCTCGAAGAGGAGCCGAACACGCCGCGCATCCATGTGACGTTCCTGGCCGCGCACGCGGTCCCGCCGGAGTTCTTCGGCCGGCGCCACGACTACATCGACGCGGTGAGCCTATGGTGCGCCGACGCGGCCGCCGCGGGCGCGGACAGCGTCGACGTGTACTGCGAGGAAGGCAGGTTCACCGAAGCGGAGGCGCGGTGGATCCTGGGCGCCGGGCGCGCCTCCGGGCTGCTGCCGCGCCTGCACGCCTGCGGCCACTCGCGTACCGGGGCGGCGCGCCTGGCCGCCGAGCTTGGCTGCGCGTCCGCGGACATGCTGCACGAGGCGGATGATGACGACGTCGCGGCGCTCGCGCAGGCCGGCGTGGCCGCCGTCGTGTGCCCGAGCACGGCCCTGCAGACCGGCCGTAAGCCGCCCGTGCGCGCGCTGCTCGACAAGGGTGTCGCGGTCGCCCTCGGGTCTGATCACTCGCCGGGCGGCAACGGCATCACCTCGATGCCGCTGATGATCGCGTTCGCGATCGCGCACTTCGGCATGAGCGTCACTGAAGCCCTGCGCGCCGCGACGATCGGTGGCTCGCACGCGCTGCGCGCACCCGATCGGGGCGCCCTGGTCCGCGGCAGGTACGCCGACATGGTCCTCTGGGACGCCGACCACGAGGGCGCTTTCGCCTGGGCGTATGGCCTCAAGCCGCAGCGCGTGTGGCGCGGCGGCGAGCTCATCCCGGATTGACGGTCCCCAGACAGACCGTCGAGATGGCGGGCACGGTCGCGGTCGTCACGGATTCGACGGCCTCCTTGGCGCCTGACCGCGAGGGTGGCTGCGACCTCGACATCCGCGTCGTGCCATTGCAGTTCGCGCTCGGCGGGCACGTCCACGACGAGACATCCGCCGCTGGCATCGACGTGCCCGCCGCATTGCGCAGCGGGGTGGCCCTGACCACGTCACGCCCGTCACCAGAACGCTTCGCCCGCGTCTACGCGGAAGCGGCCGTGGCGGGCGCGCCCGGAATCGTCTCTGTGCACCTGTCGGGCCGGATGTCCGGCACAGTTGATTCGGCCCGGCTCGCGGCTGCCGCCGCGCCCGTGCCGGTTCTGGTCGTCGACACGCGGACCGTCGGCGCGGGACTGGGTTTCGCCGTGCTCAGCGCCGCGGCGGCCGCCCGGGCGGGCCGCACGCTCGGCGAGGTGGCCGCCGCGGCTGCGCGGCGCAGTGACCGGATGCGCTCGCTGTTCTGCCTCGGAACGCTTGACCAGATTCGCCGCGGCGGGCGCATCGACGGCGCCGGGGCGCAGCAAGGTACGGCGCTCACCGTGAAGCGGCTCATGCGCATCGTGGACGGCCAGATCGTCCCCTTCGAAAAGGTCCGGACGACGGCCCGCGCGGTAGCGCGCCTCGAACAGCTCGCGGCCGAGTTCGCCGCGAGCGCCGCGACCCCGGCCGCCGCAGCCGCCATCCCGGGCGCCACAGCCGCGAGCGCCGCGGGCGCGGCAGGCGGGGGCTCGGCAGCGGTGGACGTGGCGGTCCAGCACGTGGGCAACGGTGAGCTCGCGGCACGGCTGGCTCAGCGTCTCCGGGTGCGGATCCCCCGTTTGCGGACCCTTCAGGTCAGCGAGGCGGGGCCGGTCATGGCCGTGCACACGGGCCCTGACATGCTCGGGGTCGTCGTGGCGCCGGACTGACACGGTGTGTAGCGCTAGTATTTGGCGCACGCGATGGACGGAGGCCGATCGTGATGTCACGGGGATTCGATCCCACCACGCCGAACATCGCCCGGATGAATGACTACCTGCTCGGCGGCAAGGACAACTTCGCGGCCGACAGGCAGACGGCGGAAAAAGCGCTGGAGGTTGCTCCCGAGCTTCTCGTGCTGATGCGGGAGTGGCGCATGTTCATCCGCCGGGTGGTGCGGTTTCTGGCCGAAAGTGGCATCAGGCAGTTCATCGACGTCGGGACGGGCCTGCCCGCCAATGAGAATGTCCACGAGATCGCTCAGGCGACCGCGCCGTGCGCCCGCGTCGTCTATGTCGACAGCGACCCCGTCGTCTGCTCGCACGCTCAGGCCCTGCTCGCGGACAACGAGCAGACGATCGCCATTCGCGCCGATATCCGCGAGCCGGGTGAGATCGTCGGCAATCAGGCGCTGTGCAAGCTGATCGATCTTGATCAGCCGGTTGCGATTCTGTTGCTGACGGTGCTGCACCAAATACCCGATGACAATGTGGTGCGGCGGGCCATCGCGGACTTTCGTGACGCGATGACACCAGGCAGCTATCTCGCCATCCAGCACGCGGTCTGCGACAGCCGCCCAGAAGTGACCGAGAGCCTCACCTCGCTGTACCAGGACGAGAAGGCCATCACCGGTTCGCGCCGGGCTCGCAACACACGTACCAAAGCCAAGATCGAGAGCTTCTTCGACGGCCTCGAGCTTGTCGATCCGGGTGTCGTCTACCTGCCCGCGTGGCGACCGGAACCCGGCTCGGCGGTCGATGATCCAGAATCTGTCTGGCTCGTGGGCGGCGTGGGCCGCAAGAATTGACGGCCGGCGCTGACGGCCACCGCTGGCGTCGGGCGGGCGCCATCCAGCGGCACACGAACACCACCGCACCACCCACACCCGGGCGCCGGCCTGCGGCGTCGGCCTGGGCCCGGTACCGTCAGAATTCTTTGAGGACCTTGCCAAGCGTCTCCGCGGTGCTTGCCGCGGGTTCTGCCTCCAGGCACAGGCGTTCCATTACCGCGAGGTAGTGGTCCACGTCGTCCCGCTTGTCCAGGTAAAGAGCGCTGGTGAGCTGCTCGAGGTAGACGATGTCGGGCAGATCGGGCTCAGCGAAGCGCAGAATGCTGAACGGGCCTCCCGCGGCGGCGTGGCCACCAGAATGGAACGGAATTACCTGGAGAGTAACATTTCGCATCGCCGTGACTTCGATCAGATGCTTCAGCTGACCCCGCATTACCTCCGGCCCGCCAAGCGGGCGCTTCAGGACCGCTTCGTCGACGACCGCCCACAACTGGAGCGGATCGTCCCCATTGATCAGCTGCTGCCGCTCCATCCGGAGCTTCACCCGCCGCTCGATCTCCTGCTCCGGCACATCCGCGAAGCCGAGCACGGTGACCGCACGCGCGTAGTCTTCCGTCTGCAGCAGGCCAGGAACGAACTGGACCTCGTAGGAGCGGACGGTCGCGGCCGCCTCTTCTAACCCGACGTAGGCCTCGAACCACGGTGCCAGGACGTCGGAGTAGACGTGCCACCAGCCCTGCGCGTTCGCCTGCCGGGCGAGTGCGCGCAGCATGTCGCGCTCAGTCTCGTCGAGTACGTCGTACTCGGTGAGCAGATCGGCGACGTCGCGGTCCTTGAATCCGACCCGGCCAAGCTCCAGCCGGCTCATCTTGGAGTGGGAGGCCCGGATCTTGTTCCCGGCCTCTTCTAACGTGATGCCCTTCGCTTCCCGCAGTCGTCGAAGCTGCGCACCGAGAAGGATGCGGAGGACCGTCGGTCCGCCCTTCCTGAGTGCGAGCATGTTCCTGACAGCAGGGTCCCCACCCGGCTCCACTGTGGCCATGTGTGCTCCTCGGAACACTCGATCGGCCCAGTCTTCCACTCTGAGTTCCGTTTGCAAAGTCTGCATCGCAGATTGCGCATCATGCGACTAAGCCGTCGAAATCACCGTCCTTGATCCCGCGGATGAAGGCGTCGATCTCCGCACGCGTGTAGATCAGTGCCGGCCCGTCCGGATCGCGTGAATTGCGGACCGCGATCACGCCGCTCGGCAGCCGCGCCATCTCGACGCAATTGCCGCTCGGGTTGCTCCTGTGGCTCTTCCGCCAGACAGCGCTTCGCATCAGCAAGGCCGGCATGCCGTTGTAGGTCGGACCCACTTCGCCCTCCTGCCGAGGATCAGGCGACCCCGCCGACCGGAATCCTGCTCTTGCGTCTGGTCACGGACAAGCACCACGGGGTCACAATTTTCCGTGCACGTGCATCAGTACTTGCACCTGCACACGGTGAGTGGCATCGTAGCGGACGGGCAGAACCGCTGCGCCACCGTGTAACACGAACCCCACGCTTCCCCCTCAGCCGCATTTCACTCTCGCCATGACTGCGTACCGAATACACCAGATCACCCCCACCATGATCGGCGACGGACCATGGTGGGGCGGATGGGCTCCGCTCGACCCGCACGGTCAAGCGGACACGGGGTGGCCGTCAGCGGTCATAACTCCGCCGCCGGCGGCTCAGGCACCGGCCCTTTCGCCCGCCCTTTCGACGCCCGGACCTTCGTCGGCCACGCCTTCGCCGGCCACGCCTTCGATGCCCGATGCGCTCGCTGCGCAGGGCGGCCATCGTCCCGCTCGCTGCCGGGCATGTGGCATCCTGCCGACATGCCAGCATCCGCGTCACGCGCGCCACATACTCCGGCGCCAGTAAACATCGTGGTCGGTGACGAAGAGCTGCTCGTCGAGCGGGCCGTCGGCGATCTGGTCACGGCCGCTCGCGCGGCCGCGGGATCGGCGGACGAGCACGACCTTCTCGCCGCGAGCCTCACACCCGGGCAGCTGGCCGTGCTCGTCTCACCGTCGCTGTTCGGTGGCGGCTGCGTCGTGGTGATCCGTGCCGTCCAGGATGCGAGCAAGGACGTCGCGGCCGAGCTTGTCGGCTACGCCGCAGCGCCCGCCGCTGACGCCGTGCTGGTATTGACCCACGCGGGCGGCGCGAAGGGCAAGGCACTGCTCGACACGCTCACTCACGGTGGCTCGAACGTCGTGAGGTGCCCGAAGATTACGCGTTTCGCTGAACGGCTCGACTTCGTACGGCAGGAGTTCCGCCGCGCGGGCCGCAGCGCGAGCCAGAGCGGCGTACGTGCGCTGGTCGACGCGGTCGGCCAGGATCTGCGTGACCTGGCCGCGGCGTGCAGCCAGCTGGCGGGCGACACCACCGGCAAGGTGGACGAAACCATGGTCGCGACCTACTACCGTGGCCGGGCGGAGGCGACCGGTTTCAGCGTGGCCGACCAGGCCGTCGAAGGCCGCCTCGGTGCCGCCTTGGAACAGTTGCGCTGGGCCCTGGCCGTGGGCGTGTCGCCGGTCCTGATTACCAGCGCACTGGCACAGGGCGTGCGCTCCCTCGCGAAGGTAGGCAGCGCGCCGCGGGGTCGCAGCGGTGCCGCGCTCGCCACCGAACTCGGAATGCCGTCGTGGAAGGTGGACCGCGTCCGCCAGCAGCTCCGCGGCTGGACGCCGACCGGGGTAGCCAGCGCGCTGCGGGCCGTGGCTGACGCGGACGCCGAGGTCAAGGGCGGCGGCACCAACTCCGCGTACGCGCTCGAGCGGGCCATCACCAGCATCGTCACCGCCCGCTCCGCAAGCTGAACCTCCCGGCGCACCCCGCTCCGCAAGCTGAACCTCCCCGGCGTACCCTGCCGCCGCGCGCACACCACCGCACTGATTCGTGATCGATCATGAAACACCTGGCCGTCCGCCTCCCGGTGATCGATGGCCCTTGGGCGCCACCAGTGACGCCCAAAGAGGCTCGGCGA
>DATFVJ010000075.1:0-10828 GCA_035260365.1 Streptosporangiaceae bacterium | reverse complement strand
ACCGCCTGTGTGGCGGGCACCTCGAGGGGAACCAGGCTGCGCAGCGGGGTGCCGATCGCGGTTTCCACGACCTGGACGGGCCGGTCCGCGGTGTGGATGGTGCAGATCATGGTGCCCGGCTCGGCCGGCGTGCCCACTTCGCGGAACCAGCTTGGGCCGTGCCGGGCGATCAGGGCCAGGTGCGCCAGCGTTTCGACGTTCTGGACCAGGGTCGGCGCACCGCCGACGCCGCGCTCGGACACCGGCGGTCTGCCGAACCTGGGCAGCGCGTTCCCGCCGGAGATCCGGCTCGCGAGCGCCGTTTTCTCACCGGCGAGAAACCGCGCGGGCGCCTCGACGAGGCGAACGGCGACGCGGTCGAGGCCGCGGTCGGCCCGCTTCGCGATGGCGTCGTGCAGGCTCCGCAACAGTTCCGGGTTGCGGTGCACGTACAGGTACGCCTGCCCGGAGCCGACAGCCTCGGCCGCGAGCTGAAGCCCGTCGAGTACCAGATGCGGGCAGACAGAAAGCAGTGTCTTGTCCTTCGCGCTGGCCGGCTCACTCTCCGCACCGTTGCCGACGACCACCGGCGGCTGGCCTGCGCCGATGACCGACCGCAGCTTGATGTGCGTGGGGAATGCGGCGCCGCCGCGGCCGGTGAGGCCGGCCTCCTCCACTGCCCCGACAAGTCCCGCGCCGCTGTCGCGCGGCAGCGGCCCGTGGATGCCCAGATGCTCGTCCAGGCCGGCCGGCCGGTGCGGCCCGGCCGGCAATACCCGGCCCGGCCCCGCGGCCTGCTCACTCGCGGCGGGATACCCGGCGACTTCTTCTCTGAGCGGCACCTGTGATCGTCTCCATTCACGGGATCGTCCCGGTGCGCCGTGGCGGTGGCACCAGGCCGACGCGCGGCCCGCGCACATCGGGCCCTGCACATCGGCCCTGCGCACATCAGGCCGGCTGTGCATGCGGCCCGGCGGCCGGCCTTGGTCAGCCGCTCTGCTTCTCCCGCTCCGCGAGCCGCGAGGCAAAGGCGGCAGCCTGCGTGCGCCGCCGCATGCCAAGCTTGGTGAGCAGCGACGACACGTAGTTCTTGGCGATCTTTTCCGGCAGGAACATGCGCTCGGCGATCTGCCGGTTGGTCAGTCCCTCGCCGATCAGCTCGAGGACCCGCTTCTCCTGATCGGACAGCGCCGACAGGGGATCAGCGCTTGCCATCCGAGCCCGCAGCCGGTCCATCACCTGAAGCGCCGCGCGCGCGTCGAGCGTCGACTGGCCGGCGGCCACCGCGCGCACCGCGTTCACCAGGTCGGAGCCGCACGTCTGCTTCAGCACGTAGCCAGCGGCACCAGCCATGATCGCGCCGAGGAGCGCCTGATCGTCGCCGAAGGAGGTGAGCATCAGGCAGGCGGTCTCGGGTAGCTTCGAGCGGATCTCGCGGCAGACGAGCACCCCGTCGCCGTCCGGCAGCCGGACGTCGAGCACGGCCACGTCCGGCCGCAACGCCGGTACCCGGTCGATTGCCTCCACCGTCGTCCCGGCCTCGCCGACCACGTCGATGTCCGGTTCAGCGGTCAGCAGATCCCGCACGCCGCGCCGGACGATCTCGTGGTCGTCGAGGAGGAACACGCTGATCCGCCGCTGGTCGCCGCTGGTCCCGTTCATCTGACCCCCCGTTTCGCGCCCGGTTCGGCGCTCGCGCACGCGGCGGTGAGCTACCTGCCTCGCGCATCCCCCTCGGCCGCGTCGCGATCAGCGGCCCGTTATCCACGATACTACTACTAGTAGTAACGAAAGTACTCACAGTAAATATGGCCCGCTCCCGCCCCGTGACCAGGCCGGGCACCTCGGCCTGCTCGCCCGGCCGGGCGCAGGCGGCCGCGTGCCCACGGACGGAATGGACGGGCACGGAAAGGCCGCCAATTTCATCATCGAGGTACTTCAGCCTAAATAGCCCAGAAAGGCCGCCGCGAGTACCGGAGTCGCGCCTCGATCTTGCCAGGCGGCCGCGTACGTGCGATACGATGCTCGTGATTACCAAGGGTAATTACGCGATCCAGGGTCCCAACAATGCCCCCCGGCAACACTGGGTCAAAATGATATCGGCTCGCGCGCCGACGGGGATAAATCATCGCCCGGGCGAGCCACACATTTCCGGATCCGACTCCGAATTGGGGGCAACTGCAGTGCAGGGTAACAGAATTCACGTCGGCGGCCGAAAATCGCGCGTGGCCCTGGCGATCGTCTCGGCGGCCGTGGCCGCCGCGACCGGTGCCATGTTCACCGGCGCTCCCGCCCAGGCGCGCCAGGCACACCAAGCCGCAAGCGCGTCAGGCTCCCCGTTCGCGCCGAAAACCTCCGACCCCGACCACGACGGGGACCCCGATCTGCACTCGGCGTGCAACGCGGTACACCACCGCGGCCAGGCGGCGTGTTTCGCCATGAAGGTCATCGACATGGACACCTACATCGGCCCCGATCCGGCCCGCGCTACCCGCGGCCGCGCGGGCCGCCAGGACCATGCCCGGCCCTCGGTACCGGCCGGGTACAGCCCCGCGCTGCTGCAGCGCGCCTACCGCCTGCCGCCGGGCCGGGGCTCGGGCCGCACGGTGGCGGTCGTGGACGCCTACGACAACCCGGACGCGGAGTCCGATCTGGCCACCTACCGGCGGACCTACGGCCTGCCGGCGTGCACCACCGCCAACGGCTGCTTCCGCAAGGCCGACCAGTACGGCGGCCGCGCCTACCCCAGCGCCGATTCCGGGTGGGCGGCGGAGATCTCCCTCGACCTGGACATGGTGTCGGCGATCTGCCCGCACTGCCGCATCCTGCTCGTCGAAGCGTCGTCGGCCTACATCAGCGACCTCGGCGCGGCGGTCAACCAGGCCGTCCGCCTCGGCGCCAAGTACGTGTCCAACAGCTACGGCGCCGGTGAGTCGCCGGCCGACGCCGGCTATGACCGGCAGTACTTCAACCACCCCGGCGTGGCGGTCACCGCGTCGGCCGGTGACGGCGGCTACGCCACGTCCTACCCGGCCGCGTCCCGGTACGTGACCGCGGTCGGCGGCACCTCGCTGCGGCAAAGCGGCACCGCGCGGGGCTTCACCGAGACCGTGTGGGGCAACATGGGCAGCGGCGGCACCGGGTCGGGCTGCTCGGCCTACGACGCCAAACCGGCCTGGCAGACCGACAGCGGCTGCGCCGCCCGCACCGCCACCGACGTGTCCGCCGTCGCCGACCCCGACACCGGCGTCGCGGTCTACGACACCTACCAGGCCGGGGGATGGTCGATCTACGGCGGCACGTCCGCGTCCTCGCCGATCATCGCCGCGGCCTACGCCCTGGCCGGCCCCCCGGCCGCCGGCACCTACCCGTCCGCCTACCCGTACGCGCACGCATCCGCGCTGCACGACGTGACCGCGGGCAGCAACGGCTCGTGCAGCCCGGCCTACCTGTGCCCCGCGCGAACCGGGTTCGACGGCCCGACCGGCCTCGGTACACCCGACGGCTACACCGCCTTCGCCGCACCCTGACCAGCGGTTGACTGCGCCATAACGGCTGCCGCGGGGATCCCGCGGCAGCCGTTATGGCTGAGCAGGGTTGCGGGTCTGTTCAGTCCACGGTCCGGTGGGTCGCGCCGGGCGGCGGTTCGCCTTCTGCGGGAGGCGCGGCGGGCGGCGGGGCGTGCACTGTGTGTGCTCGTGCCCGGCCGCGCGGCGCCTGCTCAGGCACCGAGATCTGCGGCGGCGGCGGATGAGACCACCGGATCCCGCTGCGGGTGCTGGCGTCTTTCCCCGCAGGATGGATCCTCGCCATGATCTTGGCGACGCGCCGGCCGCGCGGTGCCGCCCAGACGGCGACGGTCAGCCGCCATCCAGCGGCCAGGGCGACCGCGATGACGCAGGCCCAGGTGAGGCCGAGCACCCAGCCGGAGCGCAGGTCGGTGGCCGCGCCGAAACCATGGACGAGCGCGACCGGCCAGGCCGCGTACGCAAGCCAGTGAATCGCCAGCCACGTGCGGTGACCGATGCGCTGGCGGACCGCGCTGGCGATGATCACCGCTGCGAACAGGTCGAAGGCCACCGCGCCGAGGCCTATCCACAGCGGCTGGTATATCGAGACGAACGGCACGAAGACGGCGGCGACGCTGATCGACACGAACGGATCGGCGACCGCGGTTGCGACGTGGACCGCCACGAACACCACCGCGAGCAAGCCCATATACCGGTGCAGGCCGGTGGCGCCGAACCGGGGCAGGCCGGCCAGGCGGCCCTTCTGGTTGACCAGCACGCCGAGGACTATGACCACGGAGAACAGCACGACGCTGACGACACCGGTGGCCCTGCTCGTGTGCCACAGGGCGACCCCCGACGCGGACGAGACCATTCCCCCACCCCCATGGGCCGTCCTGCATTCCACGCACGTGGCGCACTGCGCCGCCGAGCGTGGCAGATATAAAACGTTATCCCAGCTCACGAGGGCCAACAACCACATATCAAGGATTAATGCTCACGCGGCCGGGCGATGCCACTCAACTCGGCCGGTATTCACGTTATGCACCGCAATGTACGGATCAATTGAAGTTAATCCACACGTATATCGACATAGTGATACAAGAGCGCACGTGATAATCCAGCTGATCCGGGTTCCGGCGGCCAGCCGGCGACCCGGACAACTGAGCCGTCCACGTGGACGAGGCGCGCCGGCAGCCGCAAGCCTGCCAGCCACCGAGGTGCGCGGTAGTCGCGGATGATCGCGGCGGTGCTCGCGGTGTTGGCGTCCAGGCAGGTCGCCGCCGCTACGGTGACGGTGCGCCAGCGCGACCGGGCGGGCTCGCCCGTGGCCGGGTTCACGATGTGATGGACCGGCCGGTCGTTCAGCGACCAGGAGCGCACCGTTGTGTTCGAGGTGGCGAGGCCCCCGGAGTAGATGGTCACGGTCTGCCCCGGGGCGTCGGCGGGCGCCGCCCGGTCGTCGGTCACCCGGATCTGCCAGCCCGCGCGGGGCGCGGGCCCGGCCGCCGCGATGTCTCCGCCGAGGCTGACGAGCACGCCGCAGCCAAGCTCGCCCGCGGCGATCGCGGCGCACCGGTCCGATGCCCACGCCTTGGCGGTCGCGCCGAGGTCGAGCAGGATGCCGGCCGGAAGCCGCACCAGCCGGCGGCCCCGGTCGAAGCCGACCAGGTGCCAGCCGGGCACCGGCTCAGGTCGTGCCGGGAGCCGTATGCTGACCGGGCCGATTTCGGTGAAGTCACGGTCGTAGCCGAGCTGGATCAGCGCGCGGCCGCAGGTGGGGTCGACGTCGCCGTCGGTGAGCGTGGCGGCCGTCAAGGCGACCCCCAGCGCCTCGGCGAACAGCTCGCTGATCCGGGTGACAGCGCCCGCCGAGGCGTTCACCCGCGAAATTTCCGAGTCGTCGCGGAACCTGCTGCAGGCGAGATCGATCCGGGCAAGCTCGGCCTCGACCAGCGAGAACGCCTGCGTCACGGCGGCCGGCTCCGTGACCGTGAGCGTGCCAGTGGTGCCGAAAACTCCGAACGTGACAGCTGCCTCAGTCCTTCGTGACACGACACCTCCGCACCTGCTTGTCACGGTCTGCGGGTGGCCTTCGGCCGCCCCGGCACGGAGCCACCGCCTGGCGTGAGTTTACGATGCATACTACATATTGCAATTAATCGTTTACAATGTGTAATGTACGGTCGTCAGCGGGGGGACTTCATGGCTGGTACGCGCCGGGCCGGATCTGGTCTCCCGTCGGCGTCCGGCCAGCGCGGCCGGCGGCCGGCGGCCGCGGCAACCGTCACGGACGTCCTGGCCGCGGCGCTTCCCGGCCGCATCCCCGGCGGCCGCGGGCCCGCGCCAGCGCAGGAAAGCGCTGCGCAGCCGCCGCCGCGGCTGCCGTATCGCACGCCGCCGCCGGTGTTCCCGCCGATCGCGGATTACGCCTTCCTTTCCGACTGCGAGGTGACCGCGCTTGTTGCGCCGAGCGGCGCGGTCGAGTGGCTGTGCCTGCCGCGAATGGACTCGCCCAGTGTGTTCGGTGCCATCCTCGACCGCGGGGCGGGTGCCATGCGGATCGGGCCGGCCGAGATGTCGGTGCCCGACTCGCGCCGCTACCTGCCTGGCACGCTGGTGCTCGAGACCACCTGGAACGTCGGCGAAGGATGGGTGGTCGTCTGCGACGCCTTGCTGATCGGCCCCTGGCGGACGGAGGACCCGGCTCGGACGCCCTACCGCCGGCCCCCCACCGACTACGCGGCCCAGCACATCCTCATCCGCACGGTGCGGTGCGTGAAAGCCGAAGTCCAGATGCTGCTCAGCTGTGACCCGGCTTTCGGCTACGGGCTGATGCCGGCGAAATGGCGCTACACCGGCCACGGCTACCACCAGGGCGCCGCGGCCGTGGAGGGACCGCACCCGCCGCTCGTCCTCACCACCGACATGCGTCTGGGCTTCGAGGGCCCGCGGGCGGTCGCACGGACCTTGCTGCAGGAGGGGGACCAGCGGTTCTGCGCGCTGTCGTGGGGAGACGCCGATCCGCCGACGACGCTGGCGGACGCGTCGGCCCGGCTGACCTGGACGTGCCATCACTGGCAGCACTGGCTGGCCGCCGCGCGGATTCCTGACCATCCCTGGCGTACGCACCTCGCGCGCAGCGCGCTCACGCTGAAGGGCCTCACCTACGCACCAACAGGCGCGATCGCGGCGGCGGCGACGACGTCACTTCCCGAGACCCCCGGCGGCCAGCGGAACTACGACTACCGGCACAGCTGGATCCGCGACTCCACCTTCGCCCTGTGGGGGCTCTACACGCTCGGCTTCGACTGGGAGGCCAACGACTTCTACCAGTTCGTCACCGACATGGCCGAGCGCGATGGCGAGCTGCAGATCGTCTACGGCGTCGGGGGCGAGGCAGATCTCACCGAACGGGAGCTGCCGGGGCTGCACGGGTACGAAGGCGCCCGCCCGGTCCGGGTGGGCAACGACGCGTTCCGGCAGCGGCAGAACGATGTCTGGGGCGCCGTCCTCGACTCGGTCTACCTGCACACCAAGTCCCGTGACCGGGTGGACGACCGGGTCTGGCCGGTTCTTTGCCAGCAAGTCGAGCGAGCACTCGCGGCGTGGCGCGAGCCCGACCACGGCATCTGGGAGGTGCGCGGCGAGCCGAAGCACTTCACCTCGTCCAAGGTCATGTGCTGGGTCGCCGCCGATCGCGGCGCGCGGCTCGCGCGCGTCCGCGAGGAGTGGGACGTCGCCGCCCGCTGGCAGCTGGCGGCCGAGGAGATCCACGCCGACGTCTGCGCACGCGCCGTGCGCGGCCGCGGCGTTTTCACCCAGCACTACGAAACCGACGCGCTCGACGCGTCCATGCTGCTCATCCCGCTGTTCCGGTTCCTGCTACCGGACGATCCGCGGGTGCGGGCGACCGTCCTCGCGATCGAGGATGAGCTGACGACGGAAGGCCTCGTCCTGCGCTACCGGGTGGACGAGACCGACGACGGGTTCAGCGGTGAAGAGGGCACCTTCACGATCTGTTCGTTCTGGCTCGTCTCCGCGCTTACCGAGATCGGCGAGCACCGCCGGGCGCGGCAACTGTGCGAAAAGCTCCTCGGGCTGGCGAGCCCGCTGCTGCTCTACGCCGAGGAGCTCGATCCGTACACCGGCCGCCACCTGGGCAACTTCCCGCAGGCGTTCACGCATCTTGCGCTCATCAACGCGGTCATGCACATCATCCGGGCGGAGGGGGATGGTGCCCGTCACGCGCGCCGTCCTCGCCGTAGCGAGGCCGCGGCGGGCCCGTTACGCACCTAGTGGCCACCTCGGCAATGCTACAATAAGTATTTAGTCATATACTTAGAGTCACTTACCTCCGGCATCTCTTGGACCACTGGCCTTGAGTGCCTCCGCTGGCCCGGCCGGGCATCCGCACGCGGGCAGCACACCCAGCCGGGGCGCGGGCCCACCTCGAAAGGGCTGACACGTGAACGAGAGCCCAGCTACACCACGGGTTCTGGTCGTCGATGACGCCAGGGAAATGCGGGAGGTAATCCGGCGCGCGCTCCGCGCAGGCGGTTACCAGGTCGACGTCGCGAGCACGCTCGCGGAAGCCCACGCGATGGATCCGGGCGGCTACGACGCGGTCCTCGTCGACGCCAACCTGGGCGGCGAGCACGGTACCGACCTGGTCGAAGCACTGCGGTCGGGCGACCCGGCGGCGGCCGCACGGTGCGTGGTGATCAGCGGCGGCACGCTCGACACGGTTCCTGCGGGCGTCGCGCGCCTGGCCAAGCCCTTCGGCATTCGTGATTTGCTCGACGCCGTCCGCGCGGTCATCGATCCGCGGCGGAGTCATGTGCCCGATCCGGACGGGCTGGCCCCACCGGATCGGCGACCCGATGCGCGGACGCCCCGGCAACCCGGCACGGGCACGCCGTGGCAGGACGCGGGCACGCCGTGGCAGGACGCTGGGTCGCCCTCGCCGGAGAACGGCCAGGCCGCCGCCGGACAGCCGCTGACGTGGCGGGTGCTCGCCGTCACCCGCAAGCTCCGCGCACGTGAACATCGTGGCCTCGTCGACTACCTGCACGATGGCCCCATACAGGAACTCACGGCGGCCACACTCGAACTGCAGCTGCTGAGCAGGTCGCTGCCCGCGGCGACGCCGCGGAGCTTCGACACGGCACTGGAGCGGCTGCACGCCGCGGCGGCCTCGATGCGCTGGCTCGTCGACGGGCGCTGGCCGTTCCTGCAGCCCGAGACCGATCTGGCCGATGCCGTCGAGCACCGGACCGCGTGGCTGCTCGCCGGTCCGGTGCAGGTGGAGACCGGCGAAGGCACGGCAGGGCTGCGCGCCGCGGAAATACCCGTCGTCGTCGACGTCGTCGAGCTGATGCTGTTCGGGACGATGTGCACAGGAGGCCCGGTACGTGCGGGCGTCGCGGTGCGGCCGCGGGGGCATGTGATCCAGATCGAGCTGACTCTCACCGCGCTGGCGCCCGACAACCACGCAATAGGTGACCCGGCGGCGGCGCGCGCCTGGCTGGACCGGGTGGCCGCCGCGCTGGCCGCGACGGCGCGCAGCGAGCTGTGCGGCCCGCGCTGGCAGCTGCAGATCACTCTCGACCGGCAGCCAGCCGGCGCGCTGGCCGACGAGCTGGCTTAAGAGCCTGCTTGAGAACCCGTGCTCTGCTGCGCGGTGCCCAGGCGGCGCCCGGCTGCGCCCTGGGGTTCGGGGGTGCCCGGCCGGCACTGTGCTCGGTCACGTGGTACCTCCGGCTCTGCCGCCCTGCGAATCCCCTCGCTTCCGCCTGGCCCGCCAACCGCCTGGCCCGCTGGCTGTCAAGCGCTGCGCACCGGGCCGCTCACCGTGCCCTCACACGACCGGAGGTTCTCACGCCGGCTCTGAGCCCGGCGTCAGCCGGCTTGCCTGAGCCCCACTGATCATGTGCGGTCGGCTGGTACCGAGTGCACGGCGTGCGCACCTTGGCCGGCGGGCTCCGGCCGGCCCGCAGCAGGGCCTGCCGTCAGCAGCTGGTTGATCTTGGCAAGCAGCATGGCACGGGAGAAGGGCTTGTCGAGGACCTCCGCGCCAGAGTCTGGCCAGCCGTCCGGCACGGCGCTCGGGCGCTCGTAACCCGACATGAACAGCACCCGGAGGCCGGGGCACCTGGCCTGGGCCTCGGCGGCAAACACGTTCGCGGTCATGCCCGGCATGACCACGTCCGCGAGGAGGACGTCGACGTGCAGTCCGGGGTCGCCGAGCAGGTCAAGGGCCTCCGGCCCGTTCGCGGCCGTCACGACCCGGTAGCCCGCGCGGGTGAGAACCCGGTGCGCGACGTCCCTGATCGCCGCCTCGTCGTCCACCACAAGCACCACGCGGGCGTCTTCCGCCGCGGCGGCGCTCGCCAGCCCCGAGCCCGCACCGGGCGCGGCGGGCAGCATCACCGTCACCGTCGTCCCCTTCCCCGGTTCCGACCGCAGCCACGCCGTGCCGCCGGCCTGCGCCGCGAACCTGCGGACGGCGGACAGGCCGAGCCCCGCCACCTGATCTCCGCCCTTGGTCGTGAAGAAGGGGTCGAAGGCGCGCCCCGCGGTCATCGCGTCCATCCCGGTGCCTGTGTCGGCGATGCGGAGCTGGACGTAACGCCCTGGGGGCAGGTCAGCGAGGCCCGCCACGCGCGGCAGGCCAGCCGCGCTTTCCCCGGCAGCTGACGTGACCCGGCCGGCCTCGCCGCTGCCGATGTTCGCGGTGCCGATGTTCGCGGTGCCGATGTTCGCGGTGTCGATGTTCGCGGTGTCGATGGCGACCTGGCCACCCGACGGCATCGCGTCGCGGGCGTTCACGGCGATGTTGATGATCGCCTGCTCGAACTGCGCAGGATCGGCCAGCACGGGCCACAGCTCGGCGCGGGGCCGGATGACGAGCTGGACATGATCGCCAAGTACCTGGCCAAGGAGCCGGCTGACGTCGTTCACGAGCAGGCTCAGATCCAGGGGCACCGGCCCGGCTGTTTCCCGCCGGGCGAACGCCACGAGCTGCTTGATCAGCCTCGTCGCGCGGTCCGCGGCGTCTTCGATCTTTTCCACATCCCAGCGGACAGGTTCCCACCTGGACGCGCTTTCGCTCACCTCGGCGGCACTGACCTCGTCGTGCACGAGGCTCGCGTGGTTCGCGATCACCGCGAGCAGGTTGCTGAAGTCGTGTGCGATGCCGCCGACGAGCTGGCCAAGACTCTCCAGGCGGTGCGAGTGCTGCAGCTCACGGTCGAGCCGGAGTATCTCGGCCCGGGCCCGTTCCGCGCCGGTGCCGTCCTCGATGAAGATCGCCAGGTAACGGCCGCCGACGGGCGGCT
>DATFVJ010000074.1:0-18890 GCA_035260365.1 Streptosporangiaceae bacterium | reverse complement strand
GACGCGACGCCGGACATCCTGGCCACGCGCAGCCAGTGGATCGGCGACCCCTCCTTCTCCAATCTGCCGCGCAAGTACAAGTCGGCGATGAGCGGATGCGCCGTGCAGTGCACCGTGCACGAGATCAACGACGTGGCGTTCGCGGGCGTGATCGGGCCCGATGGCGAGCCTGGTTATGACCTGTGGGTGGGTGGCGGCCTGTCCACCAACCCGATGATCGGAAAGCGGCTCGACGCGTTCGTCAGGCCGGGGCAGGTGGCCGAGGTGTGGGCGGGTATCACATCCGTCTTCCGTGACTACGGCTACCGCAGGCTGCGGCACCGCGCGCGGCTGAAGTTCCTGGTCGCCGACTGGGGCCCGGAGCGGTTCCGTGAGGTGCTCGAGAAGGAGTATCTGGGCTACGCGCTAGCGGACGGGCCGGCTCCGCAGCCGCCAGCCGACGGTCAGCGTGACCACGTCGGCGTGCACAAGCAGCGCGACGGCCGGTACTACGTGGGCTTCGCGCCGGTCGCAGGCCGGCTCTCCGGCGACGCGCTGCACGCGATCGGCGACCTGGCCAGCAAGTACGGCAGTGGCCGCGTGCGCACCACCATCGAGCAGAAGATGGTCATTCTCGACGTCGCACCCGACCGCGTCGGCGACCTGTCGGCCGGGCTCGCTGCGGCGGGCCTGCAGGTCACGCCGAGCGTGTTCCGCCGGCACACGATGGCGTGCACGGGCATCGAATTCTGCAAGCTCGCGATCGTGGAGACCAAGCAGCGGGCGGCCGGCCTCATCGGGGAGCTCGAGCGGCGGCTGCCCGACTTCGCCGACCCCGTCACGATCAACGTCAACGGGTGCCCGAACTCCTGCGCCCGCATCCAGACCGCCGACATCGGCCTCAAGGGCTCACTCGTCACCGGCCCGGACGGCCGCCAGGTGGAGGGGTTCCAGATCCACCTCGGCGGCACGCTGGCCGGCGGCGACGGCGCCGGTTCGGGGTTCGGCAGAAAGGTACGCGGGCTGAAGACCACCGCGGAGGAGCTTCCCGACTACGTCGAGCGGCTGCTTCGCCGGTACGCGGAGGCCAGGGAGCCTGGTGAGACGTTCGCCGCCTGGACGGCACGGGCAGCCGAGAGCGACCTTCAGCCGTGAGGCACTGGCCCGGGGACGACCCACCGAACCCCGGCGCGGTGCTGACCCGGGGGGGCGACCCCCCGGCGCGGTGCTGGCCCGGGGGGCGACCCCCCCGGAACCCCCGGCGCGGTGCTGGCCCGGGGGGCTCCACCCCACGAAACCCCGACGAACGTGAACGAGGTAATTTCTGTGGCTGAGCGTGCGATCCCTTTTTATTGCCCCTATTGTGGCGAGGAAGATCTGGAGCCTCGTGAGCAGGATGGCAGCTGGCATTGCCGTAGCTGCGCCCGTGCCTTTCAGTTGCGATTCGCTGGTATCGGAGCTGCCCTATGACCTCCACGGAGCCCGAGACATCCACGGAACCGGAGATCTCTGAGGAGCCCGAGATCTCCAGGGAGCCCGGGATCTCCAGTGCGCGGGGCGCGCCAGCCGATCTTGAGCTCCTCGCCAGGCGGGCGAACGAGATGCTGGCCGGCGCGCCCGCCGAGGAGATCGTGCGGTGGGCGGTGCAGGCGGTCGGAGACCGGATCTGCGTGACGTCGTCGATGACCGACACGGTGATCGTCGACCTTGCGTCCCGGGTGAAGCCGGGCATCGACGTCATCTTCCTCGACACCGGATACCACTTCGCCGAGACCATCGGCACGCGCGACGCCGCGGCGGCGGTGTACCCGGTCAACCTGATCAGCGTCACTCCGTCGCGGACAGTTGCCGAGCAGGACCGTGACCTCGGCCCGCGGCTGTACGGCCGCAACCCCGACCTGTGCTGCTACCTGCGCAAGGTCGTGCCGCTCGAGCGGGCGCTCGCGCCCTATGACGCATGGATCACCGGCGTTCGCCGGGAGGAGACGTACGCGCGGCGCGGCACCCAGGCCGTCGAGTGGGATCCGCGCAGGAAGATGGTCAAGGTCAACCCGATCGTCGGCTGGTCGCAGGATCAGGTCGACGCCTACATCGAAGAGTACGGCGTGCTTGTCAACCCGCTCGTGCCGGAGGGCTATCCGTCGATCGGCTGCGCCACCTGCACGCTGCGGGCCGAGCCTGGTTCGGATCCGCGCAGCGGGCGTTGGGCCGGGACCAGCAAGACCGAGTGCGGCATCCACACGTGATCGGCGCCACCAGCGGCACCGCCGGCGCGGCCGGTGGCCACCGGCCGCTGCCGCCGCTGCTGGCCATCGCGCACGGCAGCCGGGATCCGCGGGCCGCCGCCGCGGTGGCGGAACTGCTCGGCCGGGTTCGCAGGCGGGCCGGGCGGCGCGGCCTGCCCGGCCTTGAGGTCGTGACCGCCTACCTGGACCACGCGCCGCCGTCGCCAGCCCAGGTGCTCGGCGCCCTGCACGGTCGCGTCCTGAACGACGGTGCACTGCACGGCGGCCAGGTATCCGGCCGGCGCGCCGCCGGGTCCCCGGTGAGCCCGGTTGTCGCGCTCCCCCTGCTGCTCACCGACGCCTATCACAGCAAGACGGACATCCCCTCGCTGCTGCGGACGGCCGCCGCGTCCCGCCGCGGCCTGCGGATCCGCTACGGCGAGACGCTCGGACCGCACCCGCTGCTTATCAGCGCGATGGAACGGCTTCTCGCCCGGGCTGGCGTGCGGATCGGCGATCCCGGCACGGCCGTGGTGCTCGCCGCCGCGGGCTCGACCGACCCGGCCGCGACGGCGGTGATCTCCCGGCTCGCCCGCGACTGGCACGCGCTGCGCGGCTGGCACGACGTGGTACCCGCCTTCGCGTCCGCCGCGTCGCCGTCACCCGCCGAAGCGGTCGCGGACCTGCGCCACCGCGGCGCCGGGCAGGTCGTGGTGGCCAGCTACCTGCTCGCCCCCGGTGTGTTCGCCGACAAGGTGTGCACCACCGCACGCGCGGCAGGCGCAAGCGCCGTGTCAGGCGTGCTCGCGCCCGCTCCTGAGCTTGCCGACCTCGTGCTCGAGCGGTACGCCGCCGCGGCGACCGCGGCCTGGCACCTGCCCGCCGCGGCGAGCGCGGCGCGGCACCTCGCCTGACCGCTCCGCTCGCGCTCATTTGACCGTTCCAGATATGTGTGTACCCGCCGGTAACCGTAGGGTTGTCTGTATGCGACCGCACGCGACACACGAGGTGCTGAATCAGCCGCCGCCCCTGGCCGGGTACGACGTCGCCGCCGATCCCGCCATCGTCTCCGCCCTGGAGCGGGAAGGAGCCGGGTGGGCCGCATGCGAACTGCATGAACTCGGCGAGCTGGCCGGCAGCGCCGAGACCGCCACACTTGCCCGGCTGGCCAACGAGCACGGCCCGGTCCTGCGCAGCCACGACCGCTACGGCAACCGGATCGACGAGGTCGAGTTCCACCCGGCCTGGCATCAGCTGATGGACACCGCCGTCACGCGCGGCCTGCACGCCTCGCCGTGGCGGGACGCGCGGCCGGGCGCGCATGTCGCGCGCGCGGCGAAGTTCTACGTCTGGGCGCAGGGCGAAGCGGGCCACGGCTGCCCGATCTCCATGACGTACGCCGCGGTACCCGCGCTTCGCCACTCCGCCGAGCTCGACGCCAGGTTCACCCCGCTGCTCGCCGCGCGCGTCTACCAGCCAGGCCTGGCGCCGCCGGACGGCAAGGCAGGCCTGCTCGCCGGGATGGCGATGACGGAGAAACAGGGCGGGTCCGACGTGCGGGCCAACACGACGGTGGCCCGGCCCGCACCGTCGCAGGGCGGGACCTGTTACGTGCTCACCGGGCACAAGTGGTTCAACTCGGCGCCGATGTGCGATCTGTTCCTCGTCCTCGCGCAGCTGGCCGAGCCCGCCGCCGGCGCCGGCGCGTCGAACCCGATGAGCCCGACGTGCTTCCTGCTGCCGCGGGTGCTACCTGACGGCACCCGCAACGGCCTGCGCATCCAGCGGCTCAAGGACAAGCTCGGCAATCGCTCGAACGCGTCCGCCGAGGTCGAGTACGACAGCGCTCTGGCCTGGCGGGTCGGCGAGCCTGGGCGCGGGATCGCCGCGATCATCGACATGGTCAGCGCGACGCGGCTGGACTGCGTCATCGGCAGCGCCGCAGGTATGCGGCAGGGCACGGTCGCCGCCGTGCACCACGCCGCGCACCGCAGCGCCTTCGGCAGGATGCTGATCGATCAGCCGCTCATGGGCGGTGTGCTGGCCGACCTCGTCGTCGAGGCGGAGGCGGCGGCGGTGCTCGCCATGCGCCTGGCCGGCGCCGCCGACCGGGCGGCACGCGGCGACCACGCCGAGGCGGCCCTGCTCAGGATCGCGCTGCCCGCCGCCAAGTACTGGGTCTGCAAGCGCGCCGCCGTGCACGCCGCGGAGGCACTTGAGTGCCTCGGCGGCAACGGCTACGTGGAAGACTCCGGCCTGCCGAGGCTGTACCGCGATGCACCGCTGAACTCTATCTGGGAAGGATCGGGCAACGTGACCGCCCTCGACCTGCTCCGCGCCATCGTGACGGGCACCGGCGCCGCCGCCGGGCCCGAGCCTGCCGAGGCGCTGCGGACCGAGATCGCCGCGGCCAGCGGGGCTGACCCGCGGCTCGACAACGCCGCGGCACGCCTGTTCGCCGAACTTGCGGGCGCGCGGGCGGACCCGGCAGGCGCGGCCCGCCGCGCGCGCAGGCTCGCCGAGCTCACCGCGCTCACGATGCAGGGCGCACTGGTCGTGCGGCACGCTCCGGCGGCAGTCGCCGACGCGTTCTGCGCGTCCCGGCTCGACGGCGATTGGGGGCACGGGTTCGGCACGCTTCCTGGCCGAATCGACCCGGCGGCGATCGTCGGCCGTGCGCGCGTCTTGGGGCGACAGGTAAAACCAGGACAGGATCGACGTTAATGTTGTCGTCTGCTGCGTGAGCTGTGGATGACCTCTGGCTGGAACGCTGAGATGCTGGAGGGGGAAGGACACAAGGGAGACGGATGCGCATCTGGCCTGGTACCGCGTATCCGCTCGGCGCCACCTGGGACGGATCGGGTACGAACTTCGCCCTGTTCTCGGAAGCGGCAGACAAGGTCGAGCTGTGCCTGTTCGACGCCGGCGACAGCGAGACGAGGATCGAGCTCACCGAGGTCGACGGGTTCGTCTGGCACGGTTACCTGCCGGGTGTGGGACCGGGCACGCGTTATGGGTACCGCGTGCACGGGCCCTACGACCCGGCCCGCGGGCACCGGTGCAACCCGGCGAAACTGCTGCTCGATCCGTACGCGAAAGCGGTGCAGGGCCAGGTCAGCTGGCATGAGTCCCTGTTCTCCTACCACTTCGCCGACCCCACGGAGCTGAGCACGGAAGACAGCGCCTCGCACATGCCGAAGAACGTGGTGATCAATCCCTTCTTCGACTGGGGGGACGACAGGCCGCCGCGTATCCCGTACCACGAGACGGTGATCTACGAGGCGCACGTGCGGGGCCTGACGTTGCGTCATCCCGAGATCCCACCTGAGCAGCGCGGCACCTACGGCGGGCTGGCGCACCCGGCCATGATCGGCCACCTGCGGCGGCTCGGCATCACCGCCGTGGAGCTCATGCCGATCCACCAGTTCGTGCCCGAGCACGCCCTCGTCGCCCGCGGTCTCGCCGACTACTGGGGCTACAACACCCTCAGCTTCCTCGCGCCGCACAACGGCTACTCCTCCGCGGGCGAACTCGGCGAGCAGGTGCTCGAGTTCAAGGCGATGGTGAAGGGCCTGCACCAGGCCGGGATCGAGGTGATCCTCGACGTCGTCTACAACCACACGGCAGAGGCCGACCACATGGGCCCGACGCTGTCCTTCCGTGGTATCGACAACGCCGCCTACTACCGGCTGCGGGACGACGACAAGCGTTACTACCTCGACTACACCGGCTGCGGGAACAGCCTGAACGCGCGCCACCCGCACGCACTGCAGCTCGTCATGGACTCGCTGCGGTACTGGATACTCGAAATGCACGTGGACGGCTTCAGGTTCGACCTGGCGGCCGCGCTCGCCCGCGAACTGCACGACGTGGACCGCCTGTCCGCCTTCTTCGACCTCGTGCAGCAGGACCCCGTCGTCTCACAGGTCAAGCTGATCGCCGAGCCGTGGGACGTCGGCGAAGGCGGCTACCAGGTCGGCAACTTCCCCGCCCTGTGGGGTGAGTGGAACGGCAAGTACCGTGACACGGTCCGCGACTTCTGGCGCGGTCAGCCGGCCACGCTGCCTGACTTCGCGTCGAGGCTGAGCGGGTCGAGCGACCTGTACGAAGCGAGCGGCCGGCGCCCGGTCGCGTCCGTGAACTTCGTCACCTGCCACGACGGCTTCACCCTCGAGGACCTGGTGAGCTACAACACCAAGCACAACGAGGCCAACGGGGAAGCGGGCGCCGACGGCACCAACGACAACCGGTCATGGAACTGCGGCGTGGAGGGGCCCACGACCGACCCGGCCATCCGCATGCTCAGGGCGAGGCAGAAGCGCAACCTGCTGGCCACGCTCTTTTGCGCGCAGGGCATCCCCATGCTGCTCGCGGGCGACGAGCTCGGCCGGACCCAGGAAGGCAACAACAACGCCTACTGCCAGGACAACGAGCTCTCGTGGGTGAACTGGGCGGCCGCGGACGCCGATCTGCTCGAGTTCGTGCGGGCGCTGGCCCGGCTTCGGCGTGACCACCCGGTGTTCAGGCGGCGGCGGTTCTTCCTCGGCCGGCCGGACTCCGGTGACGGGCTCGGCGACATCGCGTGGCTCACCCCGTCCGGCCGGGACATGACGGACCGGGACTGGGGCGCCGACTTCGGCAAGGCGATAGCCGTGTTCCTCAACGGCGACGCCATCACCGAGCCCGACCCGCGCGGGCAGCCCGTGGTGGACGACTCCTTCCTGCTGTTGTTCAACGCGCACAGCGACCCCGTCGCGTTCACGCTTCCGTCCGCGCGGTTCGGCGCGTCGTGGGAGGTCGTGCTCGACACGGCGACAGGCGCCGTCGCGACCGAGATCCCGGTGCTGCCCGCGTCCGCGCGGGTCCGGGTCGCCGGGCATGCCGCCCAGATCATGCGGCGCGTCGACGCGGCCGCCGGGGCCGCCGGGGCCGCATTCGCCCACGGCGCCGCGGCGGAAAGCGCCGCGGCCGGCCCCGGATAACCGCGGCGCCCCGGATAACCGCGGCGCCGCGGTGGCGGGGGCGAGCCCTACCCGCCGCGGCTCACGATCGTCGCGGTGATCAGTACGACGGTGAACGTGGCTACTCCCACGGACACGTGCGCCGCGACCACATAACCGGGGAAGTGCCGCGCCGCCTGCGGCGCATGCCGGCCGCCGCGGACGGCCAGGTGCCTGGCCAGCATCGTGAAGCCAAGCAGCGCCGCACCGCAAAGCACGCCGAACGCGGCCCAGGCGAGGCGCACCTGCGCGGTGGCGAGGTACGCGACCCACAAGCCGAGCCCGGTCGCGGCCAGGGCCGGATGCGCGCAGATCAGGATGAAGGAGAACCTGGCCGCCTTGTCCGCCCACGGGCGGACACCGACCCGGGACAGCCAGATCACCAGCAGATACAGGCCGGCCCAAGCAGTAGCGATCCACAGAACAAGAGCAGCGATCCGCACCGGGCTCCCCCCGCGGACGCGCCGCGCGCACGCCACCAGATCATGGCGCTCCGCGCATGCCGCACGCGTGCGGCGTGCGCGGAGCGTCCTAGCATTACGGCGGCGGCTGTCCCTGGGGGGAAAGACAACCGGCCGCGCCCCCATTTGGGCCTCGACCGGGAACGGCGGCCAAGCATGGACCGCGGCACCCGGTCAGACCCCTGCACACGTATATCCGCAAAATGCGCCCGCGTGCTACGTCTTATTTGCAGGCATTTACGTAATTAACACAATTCTCTCTGTTACCGGTGGGACAGGAGGCAGGCTCTGCTGCCTGGGGGCGACCCCCGGAACCCCCCGCTGCGCCTGCCGACGCCACCTTGCGCAGCCGTTAGGGATATTGCGTGACACCGGTCATGAGCATGGCGGCGCCGGGCTGCGTGGCTACGGGATACGGCTGCCGCGGATGCGCCACTGTCGCCCGATCGTGCCGGGCGCTGATCTGATTGACTGCTGACCGTGCGACAGCTCTACCCGCCGGGCCAAGGCGGCACAGATGGCGGGGTCGACCTGGCCGCGGCCTATGCGTACCCGCCGCAGCCGGCCGGCCGGGCGGCCGCATGGGTGCGCGCCAACATGGTGACGAGCACCGACGGCGCCACCGCGGTGAACGGGGTCTCTGGCCCGCTCTCCGGCGAAGCCGACCGCGCGCTCTTCTGGATGCTTCGCGGTCTCGCGGACGTGATTTTGGTGGGTGCGCGGACAGTGCGGGCGGAACGGTACGGCCCCGCGCGGGCACACAAGGACTGGGCGCGGCTTCGCGCGGGCCGCCCGCCGCTGCCACCGATCGCGATCGTCACCGGCCATCTCGACCTGGACCTGTCAAGCCCGCTGTTCACGGTGGCGCCCGCGTACGCGAGAACGATCGTGTTCACCTGCGACACCGCACCGCCCGACCGGCGTGCCCGCGCGGAGAAATGGGCCGACGTCGTGATCGCCGGCTCGCGCCGCGTTGACCTCGCGGCGGTGGTGAACGTACTGGCCGGCCGCGGCCTGCACCGGGTACTCGCCGAGGGTGGGCCGCACCTGCTTGGCCAGCTCGTCACGGCGGACCTGCTCGACGAGCTCTGCGTCACGGTGAGCCCGCTGCTGGCCGGCGGCGACACCGCCCGTCTCACCGCAGGTGCCGAGCTGGCCGAGCCCCGGCGGCTGCGCCTCGGGCACGTGCTCGAAGCCCAGGACACCCTGTTCTGCCGTTACGTACGAACCAGATCATGACGCGCAGCCCGGCCCGGAGGTAACCATGCCATTGCACCGCAAAGCCGAAGCCGACCACGGCGCCGACGAGCTCGAGGTCAACCCGCTGTATGTCCACCTCGGCGAGTACCGGGTGCCCAAGTACCGGATGCCGTCGGGCAGCATGCTGCCAAATACCGCGGCGCAGGTCGTGCGGGACGAACTCATCCTCGACGGCAGTTCCAGGCTGAACCTGGCCACGTTCGTGACCACCTGGATGGAGCCGCAGGCCAGGGAGCTCATGGCGGAGTGCTTCGACAAGAACATGATCGACAAGGACGAGTACCCGCAGACCTCGGAGCTCGAGCGGCGCTGCGTCAGCATCCTGGCAGATCTGTGGCACGCGCCCACTGGCGCGGGTGCGCCCGGCTGCTCGACCACCGGATCCAGCGAGGCGTGCATGCTCGGCGGGATGGCCCTGCTGTGGCGATGGCGGGCGCGGCGCGGCGCGGCGGCGGCCGGCGCGAAACCGAACCTGGTCATGGGCACCAACGTGCAGGTGTGCTGGGAGAAGTTCTGCAGGTACTGGCAGGTCGAACCGAAGATGGTGCCCATGGAGCGTGATCGGCTGCATCTGCGCGGGCCGCAGGCGGCCGCGGCGTGCGACGAGAACACCATCGGCGTGGTGGCCATCATGGGATCCACCATGGACGGCAGCTACGAACCGGTCGCCGAGATCAGCGATGCCCTCGACCACTTGCAGGCCGATCGCGGTCTCGACATCCCCGTGCACGTGGACGGCGCGTCGGGCGGATTCGTGGCACCGTTCCTGCACCCGGACCTGCCGTGGGACTTCCGGGTGCCGCGGGTCCAGTCGATCAACGCGTCCGGCCACAAGTACGGCCTGGTCTACCCGGGCGTGGGCTGGATCGTCTGGCGGAACCCGGCGGCGCTGCCCGACGACCTCGTCTTCCACGTCAACTACCTCGGCGGCGACATGCCGACGTTCGCGCTCAACTTCTCCCGCCCCGGCTCGAACGTGATCGCTCAGTACTACAACTTCGTGCGCCTCGGCTTCGAGGGCTACGAGCGGATCCAGCGGGTCTGCCAGCGCATCGCGCGGCACCTGTCGGCCGAGATCGCCAAGATGGGGCCGTTCGAACTCCTCAGCGACGGCGGTGAACTGCCGGTGTTCGCGTTCAAGCTGCGCGACGACATCGACAGCTTCAGCGTCTTCGACCTGTCGGAGCGGTTGCGGCAGCGTGGGTGGCAGGTCCCCGCCTATACGTTCCCCGCGAACCTGGAGGACATGGCGGTCATCAGGATCGTCGTGCGCAACGGCTTCAGCAGGGACCTCGCGGATCTGCTGCTCACCGACATCCGCCGCCACGCCAAAGCACTCGCGCGCAACCCGCACGCGAACCTGCCGCTGGAGCCGCCGGGGGCGCGGCGGTCGTTCGCGCACTGAGCGCATGAGACGGCCGTGCATCCGGCGGCCGTGCGCGGCAGCGGGCCGGGGAAAGGCGCTGACCCGGGGCAGACCGTGCCCCGGGCCAGCGAAAACGATGCGCTCGAACGTGCGCTAGAAGGGTCGCGGCGCGTCCCGGCGCCGGTCGAGGGCCTCGGCGAGGATCGCCGCGCCGTCCGCGTCGCTGCGCCGTTCCTTGACGTACGCAAGGTGTGTCTTGTACGGCTCGATCCTCGGCGGTGCGGGCGGATTTTGCTGGTCGCGTCCTGCCGGGAGCCCGCAGCGCGGGCAGTCCCAGGTCTCGGGGACTGCCGCGTCGCTGGCGAAGCTCGGCCGGCTCTCATGACGGTTGGAGCACCAGAATGCGACACGCACGCGCGGTGCGGCCTCGCCCCGCTCGGCCTCTCCCATTGGTCCGGCGCCTACCCGGCTTCCCCGGATGGCGTTGCCACTACCCACGGATCACCTCTCGACTCGCATCCTTGCTGCTGTCAGCGGTTGAACAGGAAGCTGAGGACGACTATGCAGACGAACCAGGCCACCCCGATGATGACGGTGATGCGGTCCAGGTTCCGCTCGACCACAGACGAGGAGCCCAGCGAGGACGAGACGCCGCCGCCGAAGAGGTCCGAGAGGCCACCGCCCTTGCCCTTGTGCAGCAGCACGAGCACGATCATGAGCAGGCTCGTGATGATAAGGGCGATGGAAATTCCGATGATCACTTCTTGACCATACCTTCTTCTGCGCCACCTGATCCTACGCCGCCGCGCCGCACTGCGCTGGCTCCACCGCGCTGGCTCCGCCGGTCAGGGTGACCGCCGCATCCTCCCGCGTACCCCGGACCAGGCGGCCCAGGCTCCCGCTAGGCAGGGTACGACGAAAACCCGCCGCAGATCAGCCAAACCGCAATGGAGGTTCATACTGCGAATTCCCGGTACCGGCAGATCTTCACAAACTCGTTGGCATCCAAGCTGGCCCCGCCGACCAGGGCGCCGTCCACGTCAGCCTGCGCCATGATCGGTGCGATGTTCTCCGACTTTACTGATCCGCCATACAGAATACGCGTGGTGGCCCCCGCCCCAGCGCCGTGACCCGCCGAAATCCGCTCCCTGATCGCCGCGCAGACCTCCTGCGCGTCCTCCGGCGTGGCCACTTCGCCCGTCCCGATGGCCCACACCGGCTCGTAGGCGATCACGAGCCCGGCGACCTGCTCGGCCTTGATCCCGGCCAGCGCGCCGTCGAGCTGGGCGAGCGTGTACGCGACGTGGTCTCCCGCGCGGCGTACGTCGAGGCCTTCGCCGACGCAGACGATGGGCACCAGGCCGAACGTGAGTGCGGCGGTCGCCTTCGCGTTGACGACCGCGTCGTCCTCGTTGTGCCAGCGCCGCCGTTCGGAGTGACCGACGGTCACGTACGTGCAGCCGAGCTTGGCGAGCATCGGGCCGGACACGTCGCCGGTGTAGGGGCCCTTCTCGTGCGGCGACATGTCCTGCGCGCCGTAGACGATGCGCAGCCGGTCACCGATGACGAGGGTCTGCACGCTGCGCAGCGCGGTGAAGGGCGGCAGCACCGCGATCTCCGCCGCGTCGAAATCCTTCGCGTCGAGCGCGAAGGCCAGTTTCTGGACGAGCGCGATCGCCTCGAGATGGTTGCAGTACATCTTCCAGTTGCCCGCGATGAGCGGCAGCCTGCCGCCCTTGCCCGCGGCGCCCGTCACGACGTCTCCAGCGCGGTGAGCCCGGGCAGTTCCCTGCCCTCGAGGAACTCCAGGCTCGCGCCCCCACCGGTGGAGATGTGCGAGAACGCGTCAGGTGACAGGCCAAAGGACCGAACGGCCGCCGCGGAGTCGCCGCCCCCGACGACGGTGAATCCCGCCACCCGGGATATCGCCTCCGCCAGCGCACGGGTTCCCGCGGCGAAGGCGGGAAACTCGAAGACGCCGGCCGGCCCGTTCCAGAACACCGTCTTCGCGTCCGCGAGCTTCTCCGCGAAGAGCCTGCGCGTCTGCGGGCCCATGTCCAGGCCCTCGCGATCGGCTGGGATCGCGGTGGCGGGTACCACCTCGTGTTCCGCGTCCGCGGCGAACCCGGTGGCGGCGACGATGTCGACCGGAAGGACGACCTCGACCCCACGCCGGTCCGCCTCCGCGAGCACGCTGCGGACCTGGGAAATCTGGTCGGCCTCGAGCAGTGAGTGGCCGACCTCGTAGCCCTGCGCCTTGAGGAAGGTGTACGACATGCCGCCGCCGATCAGCAGCCGGTCCGCGCGGTCGAGCAGGCTGCCGATGACGGCGAGCTTGTCCGACGGCTTCGCCCCGCCGAGGACCACGACGTACGGGCGGTCCGGGTTCGTGGTGAGCCTGCGGAGCACCGCCAGCTCGGCGAGTACCAGGTCGCCCGCCGCGTGCGGCAGCCGCTTCGGCACGTCGTACACGCTGGCGTGCTTGCGGTGCACGGCGCCGAACCCGTCACCCACGTACCGGTCTGCGAGCGCGGCGAGCTGGCCGGCGAACGCCGCGCGCTCCGCGTCGTCCCTGCTGGTCTCCGCGGGCTCGAAGCGGAGGTTCTCGATCATCAGGACGTCGCCGCCGGCCAGCTCGCCCGCGGCGCCGGTGGCCTGGTCGCCGACCACGTCACCGGCGAACCGTACCGGCCGGCCGAGCAGCTCACCCAGCCGGTGCGCGACGGGCCGCAGCGACAGCGCTTCGGTGGCACGCTCGGCGTAGCTCGCGCCCTTCGGCCTGCCGAGGTGCGCGCACACGACCACCCGCGCACCGCGCTCGGCCAGCTTCGCGATAACGGGCGCGCTCGCCCTGATCCTGCCGTCGTCGGTGATGACCGCCCCGGCGGAGCTGTCCGCGGGCGCTGCGTCGGCCCGGCTGCCCGCTCCCCCGCCCACTCCCGTCTCGAGCGGGACGTTGAGGTCGGAGCGGACCAGGACTCGCCGGCCCGCGACCTGGAGGTCCTCGATGCTTTTCATACGGCTCAGCTTTCTCTGCTCTCTGTGCTTCCCTCGTCGCAGCGGTGGCCCGCGAAGGCTACGGAAGGCGCGAGCCGACCAGGCGGGTCAGGTCGGCGAGCCGGTTGGAGTAACCCCACTCGTTGTCGTACCAGCCGATGATCTTCACCTGGTTACCGAACGTCATGGTGAGCGCGGCGTCGAAGGTGCACGAGTACGGGGTGCCCACGATGTCGGAGGACACGATCGGGTCCTCCGTGTAGTGCAGGTATCCCTTGAGCGGCCCCTCCGCCGCCGCGCGGAACGCGGCGTTGACCTCGTCCTGGCTCACCTCGCGGCCAAGCTCGGCGACAAGGTCGGTGACCGAGCCGACGGCCACGGGAACCCGCATCGCCATCCCGTCCATCTTGCCCTTGAGTTCCGGCAGCACAAGCGCGGTCGCCTTGGCCGCGCCGGTGGTGGTCGGGATGATGTTCATCGCCGCCGCGCGGGCCCGGCGCAGGTCCTTGTGCGGGAAGTCGAGGATCACCTGGTCGTTCGTGTAGGCGTGGATCGTGGTCATCAGGCCCTTGACGATCCCGAAACTGTCGAGCAGCACCTTGGCCATGGGCGCCACGCAGTTCGTCGTGCAGGAGGCGTTGGAGATGACGGTGTGGGCGGCCGGGTCGTAGGTATCGTCGTTGACGCCCATCACGATCGTGATGTCCTCGCCCTTCGCGGGGGCGGAAATGATGACCTTCCGCGCCCCGGCGTCGATGTGCTTACGCGCGTCGGCGGCGTTGGTGAACCGCCCGGTCGACTCGATCACGACGTCCACGCCCAGGTCACGCCAGGGCAGCGTCGCCGGGTCGCGCTGGGCGAGGACCTTGATCGGATGGCCGGCGACCTGAATGGTGTCACCGACCGCGGCGATGTCCATGTCCAGCGTGCCGAGCATGGTGTCGTACTTCAGGAGGTGCGCGAGCGTAGCGGTGTCTGTCAGGTCATTGGCCGCGACGATCTCGATGTCGCTCTGCCCTGATCCACCGGTCCCCCCGCCTGGTTGCGCGTTCACGGCACGCCAGAAGTTACGCCCGATGCGGCCGAAGCCGTTCACGCCAACACGGATGGTCACAGCGTTCACTCCTCGTCTGTTGCGCTGATTCGCCGCGCCGCAAGCGGGGCTCGCGGCCTGCGCGCCGCGGCCCGCCGTTGACGTGGCCGGCCGCGGTTGCCCCGCGCGCCCTCTCGGGACCTGCATCCTGGTGGACCGGCACCGCGGCGTGTGGCCCGTACCTGACTTTATCGAAGCCCGGACCCCGCCAAGCACAGCGAAGTGCCAGAGATGCACCGCCCGCGGGCCGCGGGAAGGCCGCTGTGGCCTTGACAGTACGGGTGCAGGCGCCCGGTCAGGGCACGAGCATGTCGGGGGTGAGGTTGGCGTCGGTGCCCGCGAGGCCGAGTTCCATCGCCTGTTTGTCGGCCATCGCGAGCAGGCGCCTGATCCGGCCCGCGATCGCGTCCTTCGTCAGCGGCGGATCGGCGAGGGCGCCAAGCTCCTCCAGGCTGGCCTGCCGGTGCTTCAGCCGCAGTTCACCCGCCACCACCAGGTGCCGTGGCGCGCCCGCGCCGAGAATCTCAAGTGCCCGCTCCACCCGGGCGCCCGCGGCCACCGCGGCCCGCGCGCTGCGCCGCAGGTTGGCGTCGTCGAAGTTGGCCAGCCGGTTCGCCGTGGCCCTGACCTCACGGCGCATCCGCCGCTCCTCCCAGGCCAGCACGCTGTCGTGGGCACCGAGCCTGGTCAGCAGGGTGCTGATCGCGTCTCCGTCGCGGATGACCACCCGATCCACACCGCGGACCTCACGTGCCTTCGCCTGGATCTTCAGCCGCCGCGCCGATCCGACAAGTGCGAGCGCGGCCTCCGGCCCCGGGCACGTGACCTCGAGCGACATCGAGCGGCCCGGCTCGGTCAGCGAGCCGTGCGCCAGGAAGGCGCCACGCCAGGCCGCCTCCGCGTCACAGCCGGTGCCCGCGACCACCTGCCGCGGCAGGCCGCGGACCGGGCGTCCGTAGCTGTCCACCAGACCGGTCTGGCGGGCCAGGCTGTCCCCGTCCCGGTACACGCGCACCACGTACCTGTTGCCCTTGCGCAGCCCGCTCGGTGCGAGCACCACCAGGTCGGACGAGTGCCCGAACACCTCGGCGATATCCTTGCGCAGCCGCCGCGCGGTGGCACCGGTGTCGAGTTCGGCCTCGATCACGATCCGGCCGCCCGCCAGGTGCAGGCCGCCGGCGAAGCGCAGCAAGGTGGACACCTCCGCCTTCCTGCAGCAAGGCTTCAAAATTGCGACCCGGCTGAGCTCGTCCTTCACGACGCCGGTCATGGCCATCGCCTCATCCCCCCTCGAAGATCCCAGCGTAGGCCGCCGCGAGCCTGCGCGGGTCGTGACGCGGTGAACCGTCCGCCATTGCCACGTCCGCGAGCACCAGCCGGGCGCCAAGCACCTCCGCCGCCTTTTCCAGTTCCGTGATCCCTGACCGCGCCGCCAGCCGGTCGGCCAGCACGACGTCGATCCTGAGCGCGGGTGCGTGCACCGCGAGCACCTCCAGATGCGTGTGCGGGAAGAACCCGGCCGTCTCGCCCGGCTGCGCCGCCAGGTTGAGCGCCACGAGCCGGCGCGCCGTGGTGGTCACCAGAGCCGCCGCGAGATCGGGCACGAGCAGATGCGGCAGGACGCTGGTGAACCAGGAGCCCGGCCCGAACACCACCCAGTCGGCCTCGGTCACCGCCACCACCGCCTCCGCGCAGGCAGGCGGATCGGCGGGCACGAGCGAGATCGACCGGACCCGGCCCGGCGTCACCGCGCACGAGGCCTGCCCCCGCACCACGGTGATCTCGTCCGGCCGGGCCGGATCGGCCCCCTCGACCTCGGCGGCGATGTCAAGCGGCACCGCGGCCATCGGCAGCACCCGGCCGTTCGCCCCGAGCAGCATGCCCACCCAGTCGAGGCCCTGCACGGTGTCCCCGAGCAGGTCCCACAGCGCGACGATGAGCAGGTTCCCGACGGTATGCCCGGCCAGCTCACCCCCGCCGCCGAAACGGTGCTGCACCACGCGGCTCCACGTCTTGCCCCACTCGTCGTCACCGCAGAGCGCGGCGAGGGCCATCCGCAGGTCACCGGGTGGGAGCACCCCGAATTGCCGGCGCAGCCTGCCGCTGGACCCGCCGTCGTCGGCCACCGTGACGATGGCGGTGAGCGCGTCGGACACCTGCCGCAGTGCGGACAAGCTGGCATGCAGCCCGTGCCCGCCGCCCAGCGCGGCCACCTTGCGCGCGGCGATCTTGCGCGCGGCAAGGTCAGCGGCGGCATCGATCGGGGTGGCCTGCGGCGCACCGGTCGCGGCATCGGTCATCGGTTCACTCACGGCCCAGATCTCTGTGCGTCACCTGAACGTCCGCTCCGCTGCCCTCGAGGCGAGCCCCGATCTGCTCGGCGATGGCGACGCTGCGGTGCTTACCGCCGGTGCAGCCGATCGCCAGCGTGACGAAGTGCTTGCCCTCGTGCTCGTATCCGGCCAGCAGCACGCGCAGTGTCTCCAGGTACGCCGTGAGGAACTCCTTGGCGCTGGCCTGCCCGAGAACGTACTCCCTGACGGGCGGGTCAAGGCCGGTGAGCGGGCGCAGTTCGCTGATCCAGTGCGGGTTGGGCAGGAACCGGCAGTCCGCCACGAGGTCGGCGTCGACGGGCAGCCCGTACTTGTAGCCGAACGACACGATGTTGACCCGCACCGCCCTTTCCGCGCCGTCGGCGAAGAATCCCCGCATCCGCGCGCGCAGTTCGTGCACGTTGAGCGCGGAGGTGTCGAGCACGAGGTCGGCGTCGTCGGCGACACCGCGGAGCATTTCCCGCTCGGCGGCGATGCCGTCCACGACCCTGCGGTCACCCTGCAGCGGATGCGGGCGGCGGACGCTTTCGAACCGCCGCACGAGTGTCTCGTCCGACGCCTCCAGGTACACCACCCGCGGCCGGACGCCGCGGGCTGCGAGTTCGCGGATCGTGGTCTTCAGGTCCGTCGTGAAGGCCCGGCTGCGCACGTCGACGACAACGGCGATTCTGCGCACGCCGCCCTGGGACCGCGCGGCGAGATCCACCATGGTGGGCAGCAGGCCAGGCGGCAGGTTGTCCACCACGAACCAGTCCAGGTCTTCCAGTGACTTCGCGGCCGTGCTGCGCCCGGCTCCTGACATCCCCGTGATGATGACGATGTCAGGAGCCGGTGCGTGTGCCGTGCCCCTACCGCTCGTCATCCCGCTTCCCCGTCGGGTTTCTTCGTTCCGCCCGTGTCTCCCCCCGGCCCGGCACCGGCTTGGCCTGGACCGGTCTGCCCGGCACCGGCTTGCCCGGCACCGAGCGCCATGAGTACGGACTGCGCTGTGCGCGGGCCGAATCCGGGCAGCGCGGCGATCTCCTCAACGGTAGCCTCCCTGATGCCGCGGACCGAACCGAAGCGCCGTAGCAGTGCCTTGCGCCTGGCGGGACCGAGACCGGGAACATCGTCGAGCTCGCTCTCGGTGAGCGCCTTCGATCTTTTCGCGCGGTGGAAGGTAATGGCGAACCGGTGCGCCTCGTCGCGCACGCGCTGCAGCAGATACAGGCCCTCGCTGGTGCGCGGCAAGATCACTGGAGCGTCGTCGCCGGGCAGCCAGACCTCTTCGAGCCGCTTGGCGAGGCCGCATACCGCGACGTCCTCGATGCCGAGCTCGTCGAGCGCCTGCTGCGCCGCGGCGGCCTGGGCCGGCCCGCCGTCCACGACCACAAGCCCGGGTGGGTAGGCGAACTTGCGCCGCCTCGTCTCCTGCGTACTCGGCGAGGCCGCGGCGTCGCCGAGCGCGTCGAGCTCACCCATCTCCTCGCGTTCTTCCAGGTAGCGCCGGAACCGCCGGGAGATCACCTCGTGGATCGCGGCGACGTCGCCCTGTCCGTCCTGCTGGCGGACGCTGAACCGCCGGTACTCGGATTTGCGCGCGAGCCCGTCCTCGAACACCACCATCGACGCGACCACGTGGGTGCCCTGCAGGTTGGACACGTCGTAGCACTCGATGCGCAGGGGGGCCTCGTCGAGCTCGAGCGCCTCCTGTATCTCGTTCAGCGCGCGGCTGCGCGTGGTCAGGTCGCTCGCGCGGCGCGTCTTGTGCAGCACGAGGGATTCCGCCGCGTTCCTCGTCACGACGCCGAGCAGCGCCTTCTTGTCGCCGCGCCGCGGCACGCGCAGGTCGACGCGCCCGCCGCGCCGGGCGGCAAGCCAGTCGCTCATCGCCTCGGCGTCCGGCGGCAGCACCGGCACGAGCACCTCGCGCGGCACGCTCGCGCTGCTGACGGCCAGGCTCCGGTTCCCGCGCTCGGCCAGGCGGCGCTGGCCGCGCGGATTCCGGGCGCCGCGGTCAGGCCCAGCGCCGGCGGCGGTGACCGCGGCACCGGGCGGGGGGTTCGCGGCCTGGTCAAGCGCGGGATCGTCGCCGTAGACCTGGCCGAGGAAGTGCTCGACGAGTTCGGCGGTGGTAACATCCTCGACCTTGTCCACCACCCAGCCGCGCTGGCCGCGGACCCGCCCGCCGCGGACG
>DATFVJ010000073.1:0-2738 GCA_035260365.1 Streptosporangiaceae bacterium | reverse complement strand
CGACCGGAAGGGGCTGGCCGAGTCCGTGCACGCCAGGATGGCCCGCCGCGGCGGTTCCGCGACGGTCCGCAGTGTTCTTGGCGAGGGTACCGAGGTGTCCTTGACGATACCCCGCGCCGCCGGTGAACGCCAGCCGAGCCGCGCGTGAGCACGCCCGCCGCGCGCACCACGGACGGCCGCGGGCCGAGGGTCGTCATTGTTGACGACCATGGCCTGTTCCGTTCCGGTGTCCGCTCAGAAATCGGCGGCCACGTCGAGGTGGTGGGCGAGGCGGACGACGTCGGGCCCGCGATCGCCCTGATCGCCGAGTGCGTCCCTGACGTCGTTCTCCTCGACGTGCACCTGCCCGGCGGGGGCGGCCAGGCCGTGGTGACGGCGACCAGGGCGGCACATCCGCAGGTGCGCTTTCTCGCCCTGTCCGCGTCGGATTCCCCCGAGGACGTGATCGCCGTCATCCGGGCCGGCGCGCGCGGGTACGTGACGAAGACGATCTCCGGTGCCGCGCTGGTCGACGCGGTGCGCCGGGTGGCGGAGGGTGAGGCGGTCCTCTCGCCCCGGCTGGCCGGCTTCGTCCTCGACTCGTTCGCCACGCAGGGGGTGGCGGATGAGGCGCGGCCATCCTTCGACCCCGAACTCGACCAGCTGACACCGCGTGAGCGGGAAGTCCTGCGCCTGATCGCCCGGGCCTACACCTACAAGGAGATCGCGAGGGAGCTCTACATCTCGGTCAAGACGGTCGAGACGCACGTCTCATCGGTGCTGCGGAAACTACAGCTCTCGACCCGCCACCAGCTCACCCGCTGGGCCACGGAACGCCGGCTGACCTAGGCCCGGTGCGCAGCCGAAGCGGAGGACAGCCGATGGTGGTGGTTTACCCGCAGATCGAGCCGTACGACCACGGCATGCTCGACGTGGGCGACGGCAACCGCGTTTACTGGGAGACCCTGCGGCAACCCCGACGGGAAACCGGCCGTCGTGCTGTACGGTGGCCCTGGGTCGGGGTGCACCGCGGGGTGGCGGCGGTACTTCGACCCCGGCGCCTACCGGGTCGTGCTGTTCGACCAGCGTGGCTGCGGCCGCAGTACCCCCCACGCGAGCGAAGCGTCCGTCGGCCTCGCCGCCAACACGACCTGGCACCTCGTCGCCGACATCGAGCGCCTGCGCCGCATGCTCGGCATCGAGCGGTGGCTGGTGTTCGGCGGCTCGTGGGGATCGACGCTCGGGTTGGCCTACGCACAGCACAATCCGGCGCACGTATCGCAGGTCGTGCTCTTCAGCGTCGTGACCACCACCCACCGCGAGGTGCGGTGGGTGACCCGCGACGTGCGGCGGTTCGTTCCCGCGCAATGGGCGCATTTCCGCGACGGCGTGCCGGCCGCCGAACGTGACGGCAGTCTCGTGGCCGCGTACAGCAAGCTGTTGCACGATCCCGATCCCGCCGTGTGCGCCGCGGCCGCGAGGAACTGGTGCGACTGGGAGGACGCCCACGTCGCCGTGGGCCTGGGCCACCGGCCGGATCCGAGGTATACGGACCCGGCGTTCCGCATGTGCTTCGCGCGCTTGGTCACGCACTACTGGCGGCATGCCGCGTGGATCGAGGACGGGGCGCTGCAGCGGCGCGCGGCGAAACTGGCGGGCGTCCCCGGCGTCCTGATCCACGGCCGGCTCGACGTGAGCAGTCCCCCCGACATCGCGTGGGAACTCGCCCACGTGTGGCCAGACGCCGAACTCATGCTTGTCGACGAGGCGGGACACGGGCCGGGCGAACCCGGCATCGCCGAGGCGCTCGTCACGGCCACCGATCGCTTCGCTGACCGCCCGTGACACCAAGCGTGGCCACCGCTGGGCCGCCGAGATCGTGGCCACCCGGTCGGCCGCGTTCATCCCGCTGCACGAGGTGCCCGACGGCAAGCTGCCCGAGGACCCGGCGCAGCGCGCGGAGTGGCTGAACGCGGGGGCGTCCAAGGTCGTCGACGCCGTGCGGACGGCGGGAGCCGATCCGGTCTGGACCTTGATCGGCATGCGGCCGGCGGTTCGCCTCCACGGCGCCATCGGACGGCCGGGACAACGGACGCCCGAACCATGTACCGGCAGGGCGAGCCAAACGCGAGCCATACGGGCCAGCGGTACAAGGCTTCGGACCAGTCGGACCGGCCCACCAATGGACGGCCCGTTGGCGGGCCGCCCGGCGGTGAAGATGACCTGAGCGCCGCGGCAGTGGCCGCCTACCGCGCCAGCATCGAGCGCGGCGCGCCGCTGTCGGAACGCGAGCTGGCCACCGTGTTTGGCAAGACCTCCCGCCGCTGGGCACGCAGTCGCATGGCCAAAGCTCGGGGGCCATGGCACCAGGAGCCGTACGCTATCGGCCCGCGACGAGGTGATCGTCTTATCCAAGGATGGCGTTGATGCCGATGACTTCGACGTCCATCCCTCGGCGTTCCAGGGTCCTTGCCGTGTGGGCGAGGGTCACCCGGGAGAAGGGGAACAGGGTTTCCGGTGTGAGCTGCTCCCCGTCTTTCAGCAGGATCGCGAATACGATCTTCTTCGGGGTGAAGTCCTCGGCTACGGTGCGGTCTTTCCCGCGCTCACGGACTTCAGCGGCGAAGCGTGCCCGTACGTCGGGTGAATGGAGCAGCGCCTCGGCCGCGACGAGGCCCTGGCTGAACAAGTGGCTGAGCGGTGCGGATCCGTGCGCGCGCTTCACGTGCACGAGTTCGTCGCCAGGTGCCAAGAGATCA
>DATFVJ010000072.1:0-3972 GCA_035260365.1 Streptosporangiaceae bacterium | reverse complement strand
CCCATACCGACGACCTGGAGACCACGGTCTCCAGCGTACGGGAGCTGCTCGAGGACATCGTGCAGCGGCAGCTGATCTCGGATGTGCCCGTGTGCGCGTTGCTTTCCGGAGGGCTGGACTCCAGCGCGATCACCGCGCTGGCGGCGCACAGGCTCGCCGCGCAGGGGCGCGGCGCGCTGCGGTCGTTCGCACTCGACTTCGCCGGCTATGCGGACAACTTCACCCCCGATGGGATGCGGGACACCGCGGACAGCCCGTTCGCGCGCGCGCTCGCGGCGCATGTGGGTGCCGAGCACACGGAAGTCGTGCTGTCCCAGGCCGACCTGATCGATCACGCGAGCCGGGCCACGGTGGCGCGGGCCATCGACTCGCCCCCGTTGGGGGGCGACAAGTTCACCTCGCTGTACCTGATGTGCGCCGCGATCAGGCCGCACTTCACCGTGGCGCTTTCCGGGCAGGGCGCCGACTCGGTCTTCGGCGGCTCCAACTGGTTCCAGGCAGCCGATGCGGACACGTTCCCCTGGCTTGCCGACATCCCCATCTGGCTGTCGGCACAGCTGGCCCCGGGCGGATCGAGCCTGTTCAGCGATGACTTCCTGGCCGTGCTTGACATCCAGGGCTACCAGCGGGACTGCTACGCAGCGGCGCTGGCCGAGGTGCCGCACACCGGCGGCGCGTCCCAGACTGAGCGCCGCCAGCGGGCGGTCAACTACCTGTGCCTGACCCGCGACCTGCTCCAGGACCTCGAAGGGCCTGAGCGGATGAGCATGGCCAACGGGGTTGAGATCCGGGTGCCGTTCTGCGACCACCGGCTCGTCCAGTACCTGTTCAACACGCCGTGGTCGTTCAAGGCCTTCGACGGGCGGGAGAAGAGCCTGCTGCGGGCCGCCGTCAGCGATCTGCTCCCCGAATCCATCCGGTCGCGCAGGAAGAGCCCCTACCCGGCTACCCAGGATCCGGGCTATGAGCTGACGTTGCGGGACGAGCTTGGCAAACTGCTGAGCGACGGCATCTCGCCCGTGCTCGACCTGCTCGACGCCGAGCGCACCCGTACGCTGCTGAACCGTCCGGTCCCCGCGGTGAGCGTGGACATAACCCGGCTGCTCCTGGAGGCCGTGCTCGGGCTCGACACCTGGCTGTCGGTCACGGGCGCGCGGATCGATCTCTGACCGGCGGGGGTTATCTGGAAGTAGCGGCGGCCGTGCCGCGGAGGATCGAGTTCTCCTCGAATGTCGCCGTGAGGTCGACCTCGGCGTCGCTCAGGTCGAGCCGGCCGCTCTGGCCGTAGAACGCCACCGGGTTTCGCCACAGCACCTGATCGACGTCGTCTTCGCTCAAACCAGCCGCGAGCATCGCCTCGCCGGTCCTGCGGGTGGCAAGCGGATCGCTTTTTCCCCAGTCCGCAGCCGAGTTCACCAGCATCCGCCCGGTGCCGTAGCTCTTCAGGATGGCCACCATCCGGCTGGGGTCCATCTTGGTGTCCGGGTAGATGGAGAAACCGAGCCAGCAGCCGGAACTCAGGACCAGTTCGACGGTCACTTCGTTCAGGTGGTCAAGCACCACCCACGCGGGCTCGATGCCGGATTCGCGGACGACCGCCAGCGATCGCCGCGTGCCGGCGGCCTTGTCCCGGTGCGGGGTGTGGACGAGGGCGGGAAGCCCGGCCGCGATCGCGAGCTCGAGCTGTGCGGCGAACGCCTGGTCCTCCGCCGGGGTCACCGAGTCGTAGCCGATCTCGCCGACCGCGGCGACGCCATCCTTGGCCAGGTAGCGAGGAATAACGTCGAGCACACCCGCGCAGCGCGGGTCGTTGGCTTCTTTGGGGTTCAGCGCGATCGTGCAGTGATGGCGGATGCCGAATTGCGCGGCACGGAAAGGCTCCCAGCCGATCAGGCCATCGAAGTAGTCGACGAACGTCTGCACGGCCGTCCGCGGCTGACCGAGCCAGAAGGCCGGCTCGACAAGCGCGATCACACCTGCCGCCCGCATCGCGGCATAGTCGTCGGTCGTACGTGAGGTCATATGAATATGCGGGTCGAAGATACGCATGGCGGGCGTCCTGGTGATCGAAGCTGAGCCTGGTGGCCCGGGCGGCTGCGTCATGTCGGCGACACCTTCCTCGCCAGCCGCCTGCTCACGGGGAACGCGGCGGCGATGGCCGCGGCAGTGCGGGGCGCGCCGGCCCGTCCGGCCAGCGCGGCCTGCAGCGGCAGCAAAGCCAGGATTCCCGTGCTCACCGCGCGCCGCACCATGGGTGCCGCCGGGTCACGGGCGGCGGCGAGCTGTGCCGTGCCGAACGTCGCCAGGTACGTGCCGAGCAGGCTGCGAGTGACGAGCCGGTGCCACCGCGGGGCGGCAGCGGCGGGCGGGCATCGGGTAGCTGCGGAGCATCGGGCGGCACCGGAGCAGCCGGCGACCAGCGTGGTGATCCCCAGTGTTGCCAGGGGCAGCCGGCGAACGGTCCCCGTCACTTCGCCTCGGCTGAGCAACGTGATGGCCAGGGTGTGCGCGCCGATCAAGGACGCGATCGGCACCGCGGGGCGCAGCCGCTGTGCTCCGGCGCCAAGCAACACGTCAAGAACCCGCGCCGCGGCCATGGCCAGCGGGCCGGCCGGCGTCGACTTCAGCCCGAGATCGTAAGCCCAGATGGTGCCCGCGAGCGGAAGCGCGACAGCGACGGCGGGCCTGCCGCCCGCGGCGCCCGCGATCACGACGCCGCATCCGGTCAGGCCAGCCGCCAGGCCAAGTGCGAGCTGCGGCCTGACCCGGCCGGACGGGATCGGCCGCCCGGGGCGTTCCACCGCGTCCACCGCCCGGTCGGCGTAGTCGTTGAGCGCCATGCCCGCCCAGTACAGGCACACCGACGACGCCGCGAGCGCAGGTGTGCGCGGGCCGAACGGCCAGCCCGCCGCGGCCGCCCCGGCGAGGCTGTCGCCGGGGACGGTCAGCGCGGCCGGCGCACGGACCAGTTCCGCGAGCACAAGCAGATTCGGGATATGCGAGATCATTCCGGGCAGGCCCATGCGGTCAGGGCCGCGTACTGCTCGGCCAGCCCGTGCCCGGCCGAAGCGACCGGGTTCTTGAAGAAGAACGCCAGCTGTGCCACCGGTCCTGCGTGGCCGGCCGCGTGCGCGTGCGACATGAGCCTGGCCAGGTCGATCACGAGGGGCGCGGCGAGCGTGGAGTCGCAGCCCTGCCAGGTGAACTGCATGGTCATCTTGACGCCAAGGAAGCCCTCGAAGGTGACATGGTCCCAGGCTGTCTTCCAGTCACCCATGTCGGCTACCTGGTCGATGTGGATGATTTCCGCCACCGGGTCAGGCAGTGTCTCCTTGAGCAGCCGGCCCTTGGACGCCCTTTTGCTCGCCGCGGCCATGGGATCGGCCAGCGTGGCGCCGTCACCGCCGCCAAGCAGGTTTGTACCGCTCCAGGACCTGACACGCAGGGCCCGCTGGGCGAACATCGGCGCGAGCACCGATTTCACCAGCGTCTCGCCCGTCTTCGCGTCGCTGCCCGCATACGGGAGGCCCGCGGCCCTGGCCAGTTGCTCAAGGGCGGGCAGCCGGGCGCCGGTGGAGGGAGTGAAGTCGACGTAGGCGCATCCGGACCTGAACGCGGCGTAGGCGTACAGCGAGCTAGGCGGCAGGACCGCGCGGCCGGCCGCCAACGCCCGCTCCAGTTCAGGCAGCGAATGATGCTCGGGGTAGGGTGTGGCGGGCGGCTCGGTGGAAGCGAGGTTGATCACCACGACGCGGTCCAGGCCGCGGCGCTCACGAAAGCGCGCGAGATCCGCGGCCGCCACGGCGGGCCCGCAGCCCGGGGAGGGGATGCCCGGCTTGATCTCCGCGTCGGCAGCGGCCAACTCGTCACGGAGCGCCGCAAGCAGCCGGGAAGGAATCACGCCGCCTTCGGCCAGCCGTTCGGCCTGCTTTGTCAGCGGGGTCGCCGCGATGTCGTGCCCACCGAAGACAA
>DATFVJ010000071.1:0-4915 GCA_035260365.1 Streptosporangiaceae bacterium | reverse complement strand
TCCCCAGACGAGTCACGGCAGCTGATCACCACGATCGGTGCCGAAATCTGATCACCGAAGGGAGGCACGGGATGCACCAAGACCCCGCCCTCGCCCGCGCCCGCTGGTTCAAGGCCACCGCCAGCAGCGGCAACCAGGGCTGCGTGGAAATCGCCCACCTCGACGACGGCCGGGTCGCACTCCGCGACTCCAAAAACCCCCACGCGCCCGCCCACCTCTTCACCCCCACGAATGGAACTGCTTGCTGCACGGCGCCAAAAACGGTGAATTCGACCCTCCCACAGCCCGTTAAGAATTAACAACCACAAGCGCCTCCATAAGTGAAGACCGCGCGGGCTTGGCAGGCATTCGGCCGACCTGGGCACACCCTCCAGGCCCTACTAGCAGCCGAGAGCTTCGCCCCCGAAGAGGTCTGCCGCCCGTCCGTCCGCGCCATGGCCACCAGCCTGCTCCACGCACCCGGCCGCCAGTCCTCCGAGCTCCGGGCATTCGCCTCACGCTGCGGGGCCATCAGATAGCTCCCATAGCCCGGCAACCTGCAAGTTAGGCCAGTCATAATTCCGAACGCCCCCGTGCTCGGACCGGCGAAGCGTTCTTCATTCTTCATCGGCGCCATGTGAGGTTGGTGCGGCGACCCGAAGGCGGACGCGGGGGGAGGGGAACGGCAAATGAGCGCCGCCGACGCGTTCGCCGCCGCGCAGGTCAGTGCCTATGGGTGACCCGGATCTTGGACTGGCGGTGCGGGAGGTCTTCCCAGTCGGCCATGAACGTGGCGGTCAGGCCGTGGCTGGCCGCGAGGTCCGTCAGCGTCTGGGTGCGGTAGTAGAAGTCCTCACGCAGCACGTGATGCTCGGCGCCTTCGGTCCGGTCGAAGGTGAAGTCGAACAGCCCGGCCGGCGTCATGACCCGGCCGACATTCGCCAGGCATTCGTCGATGACGCCGATGGGGGAGTGCGAGAAGACGCTGTGCGCGTGCACGACGTCGAAGTAGGCGGCCGGCAGGAAGGCGAGTTTCAGGTCACGGACCAGCGCCAGGTGCGGCAGTTTGTCCTGCAGGCCCGCCTCGGCCAGCGTGGTCTGGGCGGCGAGCAGGATGTCGGGCGAGATGTCGATGCCGTAGTAGTTTCCCGCGTCGAGGTAGTCGATGAACAGCCGCCCGGCGCGCAGGTCGCCGCAGCCGATCTCCAGCATCCGGTCGGCCGGCTTCAGCCCGTGCGTCACGAGGTAGTCGAACTGCATCTGCCCCATCCGCAGCCACCAGTCGTGCGTGCGGCCACCGACCGCCGCCTCGTGGCTGCGCGCCGTGTCCGACCGCATGACGGCGCGGTAGTAGCTCGCGTGGTCGCCGGTGCGAACCCGCAGCCACGTGTCTCTCGCCAGCCGCCGCGCGTACGGCACGATCCGGTCCGGGTGCCGGGTGGCGTACGCCAGCTTGTAGGAGATCCGTGACCTGTCCCTCTCGGCCATGGCATGAGTAAAGCACCGGGCCGGGACGCCGGCAGCCGATCCGCCCGGCCGCTGAGGTACTAGCCGGGGAGGCCGGCATCAAGCGGCCGGCGTCAAATCGCCCTGACGTCCGCGGTGAGCGCGCAGAACCGCTCGTACCGGCCGGCGCAGGCGCGCGCCCACTGCCCGTCCGGGTACACCGTGCGGCCGGGCCGGAACCACCGCGCCGCGTCGTCGAGCGACGACTCGAGGCCGGCCGCCATCCTGGCCATCCAGGCCATGCCGAGCGCGGCGCCTTCTGGGACGGCGGCGCGGACGACGGGCACCGCGTTGCAGTCGGCGAGCGCCTGCATCCAGGCGCGGTCCCTGATGCCGCCGCCCGTCGCGATGATCCTGGCCGGCGCGCAGCCGGCCATGTCGAGGATGCGGCGGGCCACGAAGCCGGTCGCCTCGTAGGCGGCACGCTGCAGGGCGGCCGCGTCATGGGTGAGGTCGAGGCCGTGCAGCGACGCGCGGAGCGAGGTGTCGTGCAGCGGGATCCGCTCGCCGCGCACGTAGGGAATCCACAGCGGAACCCGGTCCGGGTGCAGGCCGCCATGGTCCGGCCCGCTCCGCGGCCAGCCGCGCCCGAGCAGCCGCCGCGCCCAGCCGAGGAAGAGCCCGCCCGCGTTGCTCGGCCCGCCGAGCAGGCACAGGCCCGGGCGCAGATGCGGGAACCGCCACAGCCCAGGCACGTCGCCGGTGTCGGGCATCACGGCCCAGGTGAGCAGGGTGGTGCCGCACATGACGTGCGCCTCGCCCGGCTGTGACACCCCGGCGGTGATCTGCTCGGTCATCACGTCGACGCCACCGGCCGCGAGCACGGTGCGCGCACGCGCGCCAGATCCGCCCTGACCGTGGCCCGGGACTCGGCCGTCCGCGCCGCCCGGCTGGGCGTCCGCGCCGCCCGGCTGGGCGTTCGCGCCGCCCGGCTGGGCGTTCGCGCCGCCCGGCTGGCCGTTCGCGCCGCCCGGCTGGTGCGCCGGCGGCGCCCCGATATGGCCCGTGGGCGCGCCGACCTCGGTCGCGACGACCGGCAACTGTTCCTCGGTAATGCCGATCCGGCTGAGCTCGGCCGGATCCCACCGGAGCCCGTCGAACACGGGGAAGTACGACATGGCGGTGAACGCGTCGATGACCGGCTCACCGCCGAGCGCCACCGCGGCGAGCGCCTGCGCGGGCCAGTAGGCGCGCGCGCCTGGCCAGTGCTTGACCGCCCAGTGCAGGAACGCCTCGCCCTCCCTGACGTCGAGCGGGCCGGCCGGCGGCCACGCGGCCACCGCCGCGCGCCCGCGCCAGTCGCCGTAGAGCAGGCCAGGCCCGAGCGGTTGCAGGTGATCGCCGAGCGCCACGAGCGACGGCACGCACGCGCTGATCCCCAGGCCCGCCGCCAGGTCCGCCACGGGCCCGAGCCGCGCGACCGCGCGCCGCGGGCCCTCGTGCCACGCCGCCGCCGCGTCGTGCTCGAAGCTGTCCGGGTCGCAGATGTGCAGCGCGTGCGGCACCCGCGTGCGGGCGCGGATATGCCCGTGCCGGTCAACCGCGACCGCCTTGACCGCGGTCGTCCCGATGTCCACCCCGATCGTGACCTCGGTGCCGGCGGGGCCGCGCCGCGTATCGCGCACCGGGTCTCACCTCCGGACGGACCGTGAGAGGACTGGCCCCAAGTCTATGATCACGTCTGACGTGACGTGTGCTGTCTGCCCGGGGGGCGACCCCCCGGAACCCCCCGATGCGCCGCGAGCGGCGCCACCCTGCGCCGCCGCCGTGCTGTGCCTGCCCGGGGGAGCGACCCCCCGGAGCCCTCCGCTGTGCCTGCCGGCGCCACGTCGCGCAGCCGTTCGGGATGGGTCTCGTCTCCTGCCGTCGGCTGTGGGACCGCAGGGCGCGCCAGCCCCTACCGCCGCGGGCGCTCGAAGAACCTGCGCGGGTTCTCCACCAGCATCGCGTCGATCTGTTCCTCGGTCACGCCGTGTTCGCGGACGTAGGGCAGCACCTCCTCGCCGATGTGCAGGTAATGCCACTGCGGCAGGAACGCCAGGACGTTCGGGTCGATCCAGTCGATGTAGCAGGAGGCGTCGTGTGACAGCACCATGCGGCCGGCGTAGCCGCGGCGGCACATCTCGACCAGGGTGTCCGCGCGTGCCTCGAACGTCGTCTCGATGTTGATACCGAACCGGTCCATCCCGAGCAGGAAACCCGCGTCGGCGAGTTCGGCGAGATGGTCGCAGTCGGTGATGTCGCCGCTGTGCGCGAGCACGACCCGCCGTGGGTCGATGCCCTCCTCGTCGCACAGCACCCGCTTGACCTCCAGACCGGTCTTCGACCCCGGGTGGGTGTGCACCATCAGCGGCGCGCCGGTCTCGTGGTGAGCCGCGGCGACCGCCCGCATGACCCGCTCGACGCCCCGCGTCATGCCCTGGTGGTCGATCGCGCACTTGAGCATGCCCGCCCGCACCCCGGTTCCGGCGATCCCCTCGGTGATGTCCTTGACGAACATGTCAGCCATCGGGTCGGGCACCTTGGTGCCGAGCACCTCGTTCAGGGCCGGCCCGCGGTGCTGAAAGAAGAAGGGAACGCTGTCGTAGGTGTACACCCCCGTCGCGACGATGATGTTCAGCTCCGGCACCTGCGCGGCGACGCGCTCGATACGCGGGACATAGCGGCCAAGCCCGACAACGGTCGGGTCGACGATCGTGGCGATCCCCTGGGCGGCGAGGGCCCGCAGCTTGCCGACCGCGTCGGTGACGCGCGCCTCCTCGCTGCCCCATTCGTCCGGATAGTTTTGCTGCACGTCCGCGGTGAGGGTGAAGATGTGCTCGTGCATGTAGGTCCGGCCCAGGTCGGCGGGGTCGACGGGGCCGCGGACGGTGGCTACCCCTGCCATTGGGCACGGAGCTCCTGCTTGAGGATCTTGCCGGTCGGGCCCTTCGGCAGGGCGCCGGTGATGCGGACATCGCGCGGATACTTGTACGCGGCGAGCCGCTCCCGGCAAAAGGCGATGACCTCGTCCGGCGTGACGGCCACACCGGGCTTCGCCACCACGAACGCAAGGACTTCCTCCCCGAGTCTCTCGTCCGGCTTGCCGACGACCGCGGCCTCCGCCACCGCCGGGTGGGTGAAGAGGACCTCCTCGATCTCGCGCGGGTACACGTTGTACCCGCCCCGGATGACCATGTCCTTCTTGCGGTCGACGATGAACAGGTAACCGTCGTCGTCGGCGTAGGCGAGGTCGCCGGTGTGGAACCAGCCGCCGCGGAACGCTTCCGCGGTCGCGGCTGGCTGCTTGTAGTAGCCCTTCATGACGTTGTGACCGCGGACGACGATCTCGCCGACGTGATCGGGGCCGGGCGGCAGCGGCTTGTCGTCGTCGTCGACGACCAGCACCTCCACGCCCCAGATCGGCTTGCCGATCGAGAGCACCTTGCGC
>DATFVJ010000070.1:0-30253 GCA_035260365.1 Streptosporangiaceae bacterium | reverse complement strand
GTCGTTGGTGCGGCGGCCGGTCCGCTGACATGGCGGCCCGGCCGCCGCACCACGTAACGCCACCCGGTAGCAAACACGCAAGACAGCGGCACACTCAAGCGAAGGACACCGAAGCCACATGGCGGGACAGAAGATCCGCATCCGGCTCAAGGCATATGATCACGAGGTCATCGACAGCTCGGCGCGCAAGATCGTCGAGACCGTGACGCGCACTGGCGCGCGCGTCGCGGGGCCGGTGCCGCTGCCGACAGAGAAGAACGTGTACTGCGTCATCCGCTCGCCGCACAAGTACAAGGACTCGCGCGAGCACTTCGAGATGCGCACGCACAAGCGCCTGATCGACATCATCGACCCGACGCCCAAGACGGTTGACTCGCTGATGCGGCTCGACCTGCCCGCGGGTGTCGACATCGAGATCAAGCTTTGAGGACTACTGAGATGGCTTCGCCAGCTAGGCAGATCAAGGGAGTGCTGGGCGAGAAGCTCGGCATGAGCCAGGTCTTCGACGACGACGGGCGTATCGTGCCCGTCACCGTCGTCAAGGCCGGTCCCTGCGTGGTGACAGCGGTGCGGACGCCGCAGAGCGACGGCTACTCGGCCGTGCAGCTCGGCTACGGCGAGATCAATCCCGCCAAGGTGAGCCGCCCGGTCGCGGGACAGTTCACCAGGGCCGGGGTGACACCCCGCAGGTACCTGGTGGAGCTGCGCACCGCCGACGCGACCAGCTACACCCTCGGCCAGCAGGTCGCCGCCGACGTGTTCGAGGCGGGCCAGCGGGTCGACGTGACCGGCCGCAGCAAGGGCAAGGGCACCACGGGCGTGATGAAACGGCACGGCTTCCGCGGTCTCGGGTCCTCGCACGGAACCCAGCGCAAGCACCGCGCACCGGGGTCGATCGGCGGCTGCGCCACCCCGGGCCGGGTCTTCAAGGGTGTCCGCATGGCGGGCCGCAGCGGCGGAGTCCGCACGACCGCGCAGAGCCTGCTCGTGCACGCGGTGGACATGGACCGGGGCCTGCTGTTGATCAAGGGTGCGGTCCCGGGCCCGAAGGGCACGCTGGTGCTCGTCCGGAGCGCCGCCAAGGCCCCGGTTGGCCCGCCCGCTCCGGACACCGCCGGGCAGCCAGGGAAGGCGAGGTAGCAGATGAGCGCTGTCGTCAGCGTCGTCTCACCGGCAGGCGATACGGGCCAGACCGTCGATCTGCCGGACGAGATCTTCGGCGCCAAGGTGAATGTGCCCCTGATTCATCAGGTGGTCGTCGCGCAGCAGGCCGCGGCGCGGCAGGGCACGCACGACACCAAGTCCCGCGGCGAGGTCCGCGGTGGCGGCAAGAAGCCGTACCGGCAGAAGGGCACCGGCCGGGCCCGTCAGGGTTCACTCCGTGCGCCGCAGTACGCCGGCGGCGGTGTCGTGCACGGCCCGACGCCCCGTTCCTACAGCCAGCGGACACCGAAGAAGATGAAGGCCGCCGCCCTGCGCGGCGCGCTGTCCGACCGCGCCCGCGACGGCCGGGTGCACGTGGTCAGCCACTTCGTCGAGGGTGACGAGCCAAGGACGAAGGACGCGCTCGGTGTGCTGCGGACGATCACGGCCGCGCCGCGCGCGCTCGTCGTGGTCGGCGCGGAGGACATGGTCACCTGGAAGAGCCTGCGCAACGTGCCCGGCGTGCACGTACTCGAGGCCGGCCAGCTCAACACCTACGACGTGATGGCCAGTGACGACGTGATCTTCACCGAGGAATCGCTGGCTGAGTTCACTGCCCGCGCTACCTCCGGCGGGTCCAGCAAGTCCGGCGGGTCCAGCAAGTCTGGCGGGTCCAGCAAGTCTGGCGGGTCCAGCAAGTCTGGCGGGTCCGGGGAGGCGTCCAGCCGGGCTGACACCGCGCGGCGGCAGAAGGAGGCGCGGCGATGAACAAGATCAGCGATCCGCGGGACATCTTGATCCGGCCGGTGGTCTCGGAGAAGAGCTACGGCCTCAGTGACATCGGCAAGTACACGTTCATTGTCGCGCCCGACGCCAACAAGACCCAGATCAGGCAGGCGGTGGAGGCGGTGTTCGGCGTCAAGGTGACCCAGGTCAACACCGTCAACCGGCCGGGCAAGCGCAAGCGGACCCGGTACGGCTGGGGCAAGCGGCGTGACACCAAGCGGGCCATCGTGAGCCTGGGCGACGGTGACCGGATCGACATCTTCGGCCCGACCAGTTAGCCGCCGCGGGATCCACAGGAGCGAGAACACCCATGGGCATCCGTAAGTACAAGCCGACAACGCCGGGCCGGCGCGGCGCCAGCGGCGCCGACTTCGTCGAGGTCACCCGGGACGAGCCGGAGAAGGCGCTGGTCCGCCCGCTGCATTCCACCGGCGGCAGGAACGTGCACGGCCGCATCACCACCCGGCACCAGGGCGGCGGGCACAAGCGTGCGTACCGGCTGATCGACTTCCGCCGGGACGACAAGGACGGTGTGCCCGCCAAGGTGGCCCACATCGAGTACGACCCGAACCGTACGGCCCGCATCGCGCTGCTGCACTACGCCGACGGCGAGAAGCGGTACATCCTGTGCCCGCAGGGCCTCGGCCAGGGGGACGAGGTGGAAAACGGTCCCCGGGCCGACATCAAGCCGGGCAACTGCCTGCCCCTGCGGAACGTGCCGACCGGCACCGTGGTACACGCCATCGAGCTGCGGCCGGGCGGCGGCGCCAAGATCGCCCGGTCCGCGGGGGCCGGCGTCCAGTTGCTCGCCAAGGAAGGCACCAGCGCCTTCCTGCGCATGCCCTCCGGTGAGATCCGGCTCGTCGACGTTCGCTGCCGCGCCACCGTCGGCGAGGTGGGAAATGCCGAGCAGGGCAACATCAAGCTCGGCAAGGCGGGCCGCAACCGGTGGAAGGGCCGCCGGCCCACCGTGCGCGGTGTCGCCATGAACCCGGTCGACCACCCGCTCGGCGGCGGCGAGGGCAAGAGCTCGGGCGGCCGCCACCCGGTGAGCCCGTGGGGCAAGCCGGAGGGGCGTACCCGTAAGGCCAACAAGCCAAGCGACCGGCTCATCACGCGCCGCCGCGGCAAGAAGAAGCGGTAGGCACCCATGCAATACAAGTGGCAACCCATGATCCCTAACGGCTGCGCAGAGCCGGCCCGCGGGCCGGTGCAGCCTGACCTGCGGCAAGAAAAGCGTGTGTGGCAGAAGGAAACGGTAGGAGCACTCAGCGATGCCTCGTAGCCTGAAGAAGGGCCCCTTCGTCGACGACCACCTGATGAAGAAGGTGGACGCGCAGAACGAGAAGGGCGCCAAGAACGTCATCAAGACGTGGTCGCGTCGCTCCATGATCGTTCCGGAGATGCTCGGCCACACGATCGCGGTTCACGACGGCCGCAAGCACGTGCCGGTGTTCATCACCGAGGCGATGGTCGGCCACAAGCTCGGCGAGTTCGCGCCTACCCGGGTGTTCCGCTACCACGCGGGCCAAGAGCGATCGAGCAGGCGCTGATGGCGAACACGACGACGAAACCGGGGGCGCGCGCCACGGTTCGGTACCTGCACGCGTCGCCGTACAAGGTGCGCCAGGTGCTCGACCTCGTGCGTGGCCTCCCGGTCGGCGACGCGGAGCGTCTGTTGCAGCTCTGCGAGAAGGACGCGGCCGACGACGTTTTGAAGCTGCTCGGTTCGGCCATCGCCAATGCGGAGGTCACCGGTCGCGTGGACCGCGAGACGCTCGTCGTGAGCCGTGCGTGGGTCGACGAGGGCCCGACGCTGAAGCGGTTCCGCCCGCGCGCGCAGGGCCGCGCATACCGGATCAACAAGCGCACCAGCCACATCACAGTGATCATCGCAGAACAGAACGCACCAGCCGGCAGCGCGGCGAGCGGGCCGGCCAGGGGGCGCCGCCGGCGCGGCCGCGCGGAACCCGCGGCGTCGCCCGCCACCAGGATCAGCCGTCCGGGGCGCCGGCGCCCCGCAGGAGCAGCGACCGCGGCGGCCGAGAGCGCGGCGGCCGCGGCGGCCGAGGCGGCCGAGAGCGCGGCGACCGAGGCGGCCGAGAGCGCGGCTGAAGCGGCCGAGGAAAGTGCGGCGGCCGAGGAAAGTGCGGCGGCCGAGGAGAGTGCGGCCGACGAGAGTGCCGATGCCGCAGAGGGCGACGCCGCGGAAGGCGACGCCGGTCAGGCAGAGACTTCGCCGAAGGGAAGGACCCGCTAGTGGGGCAGAAGGTGAACCCGCACGGGTTCCGGCTTGGCATCACGACCGACTTCAAGAGCCGGTGGTATGCGGACAAGCTGTACAAGGACTACGTCGCCGAGGACGTGGCGATCCGCCGGATGCTGCAGCGCGGCATGGAACGCGCGGGCATCTCCAAGGTCGAGATCGAGCGGACCCGCGACCGGGTCCGCGTGGACATCTACACCGCGCGGCCGGGCATCGTCATCGGCCGCCGTGGCGCGGAGGCCGACCGGATCCGCGGCGACCTGGAGAAGCTCACCGGCAAGCAGATCCAGCTGAACATTCTCGAGGTGAAGAACCCCGAGACCGATGCGCAGCTTGTCGCGCTCGGTGTCGCCGAGCAGCTTTCCAGCCGGGTGTCGTTCCGCCGCGCGATGCGCAAGGCGATCCAGACGTCCATGAAGGGCGGCGCCAAGGGGATCCGCGTGCAGTGCTCCGGCCGCCTCGGCGGCGCGGAGATGTCGCGGTCGGAGTTCTACCGCGAGGGCCGGGTGCCGCTGCATACCCTGCGCGCCGACATCGACTACGGCTTCCACGAGGCACGCACCACCTTCGGCCGCATCGGCGTGAAGGTGTGGATCTACCGCGGCGAGGCCGCGCAGAGTCGCGCCGAGCGTGAGGCCGCACAGGTGGCACAGCGGGCCGGCCAGCGGCGCGAGCGTCCGCAGCGCCGTGCCCGCCGCCCCGGTGCCGGCGAGCGGCCGCCAGAGCGCGGCGCCGAGCGGCCCGGGGTCCGTGCGCATCCAGGAACGGCCGATCAGCCCGAACGCGCCGCCGCGACGACTGCGGACAACGGAGCAGTGGCGGCGGGCACCGCGGCCACGGGCGCTGCGGGCGAGGAGGGCTGACCAATGCTTATCCCGCGCCGGATCAAGCACCGTAAGCAGCACCGCCCGGACCGGTCGGGTGTCGCCAAGGGCGGCACCAGGGTGTCGTTCGGTGAATACGGTATCCAGGCCGTTGAGCACGCCTACGTCACCAACCGGCAGATCGAGGCGGCCCGGATCGCGATGACCAGGCACATCCGCCGCGGCGGGAAGGTGTGGATCAACATTTACCCGGACCGCCCACTGACCAAGAAGCCAGCCGAGACCCGGATGGGCTCTGGCAAGGGCTCACCCGAGTGGTGGATCGCCAACGTGAAGCCGGGACGGGTCATGTTCGAGCTGTCGGGTGTACCGGAGCCTGTCGCGAGGGAGGCGCTTCGGCGCGCCATGCACAAGCTCCCCATGAAGACCAAGTTCGTCAAGCGTGAAGTGGGTGAGGCGTGATGGCAAAGGGCCTTACCGCCGCCGAGCTGCGGACGTCCACAGAGGACCAGCTGGAAACGAGGCTGCGGGAAGCGAAGGAGGAACTGTTCAACCTTCGCTTCCAGGCCGCGACCGGTCAGCTGGAAAGCCACGGCAGGCTGCACGGCGTCAGGAAGGAAATCGCGCGCATCTACACGGTCATGCGTGAGCGCGAGCTTGGCATCATCACGTTGGCCGAGGAGCCGGGCGAGGCCCCGGTGGAGCAGCCGGGCGACGCCCCGGCGGAGGAGCCGGGCAATGAGTGAGCAGCAGGAGACGGCCACTGCGGGCCAGGGACGTGGTTACCGCAAGGCACGTGAGGGCTACGTCGTCAGCAACAAGATGGACAAGACCGTCGTCGTGATAGTTGAGGACCGGGTGATGCACCCGAAGTACGGCAAGGTCATCCGCCGTACCAAGAAGTACCGTGCGCACGACGAGGCCAACGCCTGTGGCGAAGGCGATCGCGTGCTGTTGATGGAGACCCGGCCGACCTCCGCGACCAAGCGGTGGCGCGTCGCGGACATCCTGGAGAAGGCGAAGTAGATCCCAAGACCCGCCAGGCCTCGGCGTGGCCGGCGTGATGAGCAGGAGTTGACGTGATCCAGCAGGAGTCGCGACTTAGAGTCGCCGACAACACGGGTGCCAAGGAGATTTTGTGCATCCGGGTTCTCGGCGGGTCGGGTCGGCGCTACGCGGGCATCGGCGACGTCATCGTGGCGACCGTCAAGGACGCCCTGCCCGGTGCGGGCGTGAAAAAGGGTGACGTGGTCAAGGCCGTGGTCGTGCGTACCCGCAAGGAGCGCCGCCGCAGCGACGGCTCCTACATCCGCTTCGACGAGAACGCCGCGGTGCTGATCAGGGATGGCGGCGACCCGCGCGGTACGCGCATCTTCGGTCCGGTCGGCCGTGAACTGCGCGAGAAGCGCTTCATGCGCATCATTTCGCTTGCCCCGGAGGTGTTGTGATGGCGAAGCAGGCCAGGAACCCCACGCCGGCGAAGGCACCCAAGATGAAGATCAAGAAGGGTGACCGCGTCGTGGTCGTCGCGGGCAAGGACCGCGGCCGTGAGGGGCAGGTCATCGCGGCCTACCCCGCGCGGCAGAAGGTCGTTGTCGAGGGTGTGAACATGATCAAGAAGAACACGAAGGTGACGCACCAGGGCCCGCGCGGGTCCAAGCAGGGCGGCATCGTCACGCAGGAGGCCCCGCTCGACGTGAGCAACGTGCAGATCGTCGACCCGGACACCAAGGCACCGGCACGCCTCGGCTACCGACTCGATGACGCGGGCAACAAGATCCGCATTACCCGCCCCGGCGGTAAGGACATCTGATGGCAACACCGACGAAGCAGGCGGCTCCAGCCGGGGACGCCGCCGTGCCCGCACCCCGGCTCAAGGTCCGGTACGCCGAGGAGATCGCGCCCGCGCTGCGCAGCGAGTTCGGCTACGGCAACGTCATGCAGGTGCCCAGGCTGACCAAGATCGTGGTCAACATGGGTGTCGGCGAGGCCGCGCGAGACGCGAAGCTGATCGACGGCGCGGTGCGGGATCTGACGGTGATCACCGGCCAGAAGCCCGCGATCGCCCGCGCGAAGAAGTCGATCGCGCAGTTCAAGCTGCGCGAGGGGATGCCCATAGGCGCGCACGTGACGCTGCGGGGCAACCGGATGTGGGAGTTCTGCGACCGCCTGCTCAGCATCGCGCTACCGCGGATCCGTGACTTCCGCGGCCTGAGCGACCGGCAATTCGACGGCCGCGGCAACTACACGTTCGGCCTGAACGAGCAGCTCATGTTCCATGAGATCAACCCGGACCAGGTGGACAGGCAGCGCGGCATGGACATCACAGTCGTGACCACCGCCACCGTTGACGACGAGGGCCGCTCGCTGCTGCGGCGGCTCGGATTCCCTTTCAAGGAGAACTGACCGTGGCGAAGAAGTCGCTGATCGCGAAGGCGAAGCGGACGCCCAAGTTCAAGGTGCGGGCCTATACCAGGTGCTCCCGCTGTGGGCGCCCGCGTGCCGTGTACCGGAGGTTCGGGCTGTGCCGCATCTGCTTCCGCGAGATGGCGCACCGCGGCGAACTGCCCGGCATCACCAAGTCCAGCTGGTAAGGCGGGGCCGCCGGCGGCTTCGCGGTGACGCGGAAACCGGCGGCGCCTGGCCTGCCAGCCAGTGCCAGCCAACTATCCAAGACGACGAACCGACGAATGACCACCTGGGTGCGACCGTACCCACCGACCACGCCGTAGGTCCCAACCAGGCAACCCGAGACAGCCAGGGGAAACCGCGGCGAGGAGGGCCACCAGGCCATGACGATGACCGACCCGATCGCGGACATGCTGACCCGTCTGCGGAACGCCAACGCGGCATATCACGACAGCGTCGGGATGCCGTATTCCAGGATCAAGGTGCACATCGCCGAGATCCTTCAGCAGGAGGGCTACATCGCTGGATGGCGCGTGGAAGATGCCGACGTCGGCAGGAACCTCGTGGTCGCCCTCAAGTTCGGGCCGTCACGTGAGCGGTCGATCGCCGGGCTGAAGCGCGTATCCAAGCCGGGCCTTCGGGTGTACGCGAAGAAGGACAGCCTGCCGCGCGTGCTCGGCGGCCTGGGCATCGCGATCATCTCGACGTCGGGCGGCCTGCTGACCGACCGGCAGGCCAAGAAGCGTGGCGTAGGCGGGGAAGTCCTCGCCTTCGTCTGGTAGGGAGGAGCAGCGATGTCACGTATTGGACGGCTGCCGATCCAGGTGCCGAGCGGTGTGGAAGTCACGATCGACGGGCGCGCGGTCACGGTCACGGGCCCGAAAGGTACCCTCAGCCAGGAGGTGGCGGCGCCGATCGTGGTGGCGCAGACGGACGGTGTCATCACCGTCACCAGGCCGGATGACGAGGGAGTCAACCGGGCCCTGCACGGCCTCTCGAGGACGCTGATCGCGAACATGGTGGCCGGCGTGACCGAGGGCTACCGCAAGACCCTGGAGATCATCGGTGTGGGCTACCGCGTTCAGGCCAGGGGCGCCAACCTGGAGTTCTCCCTCGGGTACAGTCACCCGGTCACGGTCGCGCCGCCGGACGGGATCAAGTTCACGGTCGAGACACCAACCAGGCTGACGGTCGAGGGGATCGACAAGCAGCAGGTCGGCGAGGTCGCGGCCAACATACGTAAGCTCCGCAAGCCCGACCCCTACAAGGGCAAGGGCGTGCGGTACCAAGGCGAGCAGGTCCGCCGCAAGGTCGGAAAGGCTGGGAAGTAAGGATGGCTGGCGGCATTACGCGCAACAAGCGCGCGGGCGGGCGCACGTCGGTGCGGGCCGCGGCGCGCACCCGCCGGCACCTCCGGGTGCGCAAGAGGGTCAGCGGCGCCGCCGCGCGGCCGCGCCTGGTCATCAGCCGTTCCGCGCGCCACATCGTGGCCCAGTTGGTCGACGACACGGCGGGCCGCACCATCGTGGCGGCGTCCACCCTCGACGAGAGCATCCGCGGCGGCGAGGGTGACAAGACGGCGAAGGCGCGCCGGGTCGGCAAGCTGCTGGCCGAGCGCGCGATCAGCGCTGGCATCACCACCGCTGTGTTCGACCGCGGTGGTTACCGGTACCACGGCCGCGTCGCGGCACTTGCCGACGGCGCACGCGAGGGCGGTCTGGCCCTCTAGATGATCCGAACTTACGAGAACACAGCCGAGATGGGGAATCAGTAATGGCAGCAGCTCCGCGGCGCGGCGCCGGCGGTGAGCGGCGGGACCGCCGCGACGATCGCCGCGGCGGCGCCGCCGACAAGCAGGCCGCCTACCTTGAGCGCGTGGTGGCCATCAACCGGGTCGCCAAGGTCGTCAAGGGCGGCCGGCGCTTCAGCTTCACCGCGCTCGTCGTGGTGGGCGACGGTAACGGCATGGTCGGCGTCGGGTACGGCAAGGCCAAAGAGGTACCTGCGGCGATAGCCAAGGGCGTGGAAGAAGCCAAGAAACACTTCTTCAAGGTGCCCCGGATCGCCGGTACCATCCCGCACACGGTGCAGGGCGAAGAAGCGGCGGGGGTGGTGCTGCTCAAGCCGGCCAGCCCGGGTACCGGCGTCATCGCCGGCGGCCCGGTCCGTGCCGTGCTCGAGTGCGCCGGGGTCCACGACGTGCTGTCCCGGTCGCTCGGGTCGTCCAATCCGATCAACGTCGTGCACGCCACCGTCGCCGCGCTGAAGGGCCTGAGCCGCCCGGAGGAGATCGCGGCCAAGCGCGGGCTCACCCTGGAGGAGGTCGCTCCGGCGGCGATGCTCCGCGCCCGTGCCGCGGCGGCGAACAACTGAGCGGGAGCTGACAAATGGCACGGTTGAAGGTGACCCAGACCCGCTCGAAGATCGGCGGGACGCACGCGCAGCGGGAGTCGCTGCGCTCGCTCGGGCTGAAGCGGATCCGCGACGTGGTCGTCAAGGAAGACAGGCCGGAGATCCGCGGCATGATCCAGACGGTGCGCCACCTGGTCACCGTCGAGGAGGTCGACTGAACATGGCAGACGCTGACAAGGCGGCTCCGTCGGAGCCGCCGGTGGACGAGCCCACCGGCGGTACCGCTGGCGGCCCCACCGATGGCCCGACCGGCGCTGACGAGGCGCCCGCCAAGCCGAAGACCCGGGCCGCGGCCCGGCGGCCAGCTGAGACGGACTCGGCTGGGAAGGACTCGGCCGCTGCGGCCGCCAAGCCGCGGACCAGGGCGAAGGCGAAGGCAGCCGCCGCCACCGAGGCGGCGGACGACGCCGGGTCTGCGGACGACGCCGGGTCTGCGGACGCCGCCGGTGAGACCGCCGACGTGAGCGCGGCCGAGGACGCCGTGGATACGCCCGAGGCCGGCCAGGAAGAGGCCGGCGCGGCGCCGGCCAAGCCGAGGGCAAGGAAGAAGCCCGCGGCGCGCGCCGAGGCCGAGGCCGCTGACGCGGCGGATGAGGCGGACACGGCGGATGCGGCGGATGAGGCGGACACGGCGGACGCCGCGGCGGAAACCGCGGTGTCCTGGCGGGCCGGCCTCAAGCTGCACCACCTGCGCCCGGCGCCCGGCGCGCACCGGCAGAAGACCAGGGTCGGCCGCGGCGAGGGATCCAAGGGCAAGAGCGCGGGGCGCGGCACCAAGGGCACCAAGGCACGCGACACCGTGCCTGCCCGGTTCGAAGGTGGCCAGATGCCGCTGCACCGCAGGGTGCCGAAGCTGAAGGGCTTCTCCAACCTGAAGTTCAAGACGACCTATCAGGTGGTGAACCTCGACCGGCTCGCCGCGCTCTACCCACAGGGCGGCGAGGTGACACCGGACGACCTCGTCGCCAGGGGCGCCGTGCGCAAGGGTGAGCTGGTCAAGGTGCTCGGCACCGGGGAGGTGGGCATCGCGCTCCGCGTGACCGCGCACGCGTTCTCCGCGTCGGCCAAGGAGAAGATCACAGCGGCCGGCGGGACCGCCACCGAGGTCTGACCGGACCTGCCGCGGGCCTGCCACACGCCGCGCTATCGGTAATCCCGGCGGCTCCTGTTAGAGTGCAGCGAATACAGACCACGCCGCGAGCGCGGCCGACTACGTTGACCCATCAATAAGAGGACGGCGCATGCTTACCGCGTTCCTACGGGCGTTCCGGACGCCTGACCTGCGCAGGAAGCTGCTATTCACGGTGGCCATCCTCGCGGTGTTCCGGCTTGGCTCGATCCTTCCCACGCCGGGGATCTCGGAGAAGGCCATCCGGTTCTGTACGGGCATAGCCACGTCCGGTGGGCAGGCCGGGGTCTACCAACTGGTGAACCTGTTCAGCGGCGGTGCCTTGCTGCGGCTGTCGGTGTTCGCCCTCGGCATCATGCCGTACATCACGGCAAGCATCATCCTGCAGCTGCTGACCGTGGTGATTCCGCGGCTCGAGGCGCTGAAGGAGGAGGGCCAGGCGGGCCAGGCGAGGATCACCCAGTACACCAGGTACCTGACGATCGGGCTGGCGATCCTCCAGTCGACCGGCATCGTCGCGCTGGCCAGGAGCGGCCGGCTGTTTTCCGGCTGCAACAAGCCGCTGCTGGTTAACTCGTCGATCTTCACCCAGGCCACGATGGTCATCTGCATGACGGCGGGCACGGCGGTGATCATGTGGCTCGGTGAGCTGATCACCGACCGGGGTGTCGGCAACGGGATGTCAATCCTGATTTTCACGCAGGTCATTGCGGTCATACCGGGCGAATTGGTCAATATCGGCCGGGTCAAGGGCCCGTTCGTGCTTGGTCTCGTGGTCATCATCGGAGTCGCGATCATCGCCGGTGTCGTATTCGTGGAGCAGGCGCAGCGGCGCATTCCCGTGCAGTACGCCAAGCGCATGGTGGGGCGGCGGATGTACGGCGGCACCTCCACCTATATCCCGCTCAAGGTGAATCAGGCCGGCGTCATCCCGGTCATCTTCGCGTCGTCGCTGCTGTACATCCCACAGCTCGCGTCGTCGCTGCTCGGCGACCCGAACCATCCGAGCGGCTGGGTGAACTGGGTCAACAACAATCTCGTCAAGAGCGATCATCCGCTGTACATGCTCACGTTCTTCGTGCTGGTCATCTTCTTCACCTACTTCTACGTGGCGATCACCTTCAACCCGGTGGAGGTCGCCGACAACATGAAGAAGGTCGGCGGTTTCATTCCCGGTATCCGGCCGGGCCGGCCCACCGCCGAGTACCTGGACTATGTGCTGACCCGCCTCACGGCGGCGGGCGCGCCCTACCTGGGTCTCATCGCCCTGATACCGATGATCGCGCTCGCCTTGGTCAACGCGAGCACTCAGTTCCCGTTCGGTGGGACGAGCATTCTCATCACCGTGGGAGTAGGGCTGGACACGGTGAAGCAGATCGAAAGCCAGCTGCAACAGCGTAATTATGAGGGTTTCCTGCGGTAGTGCGCATCGTCCTCGTCGGGCCCCCCGGTGCGGGCAAGGGGACACAGGCCCAGTTCATCTCATCGCACCTGGCGATCCCGAAGATCTCGACAGGTGACATATTTCGGTACAACGTCAGCAACGGCACGGCCCTCGGCCGCAAGGCGAAAGCGTACATGGACCTGGGCGATCTGGTGCCCGACCAGGTAACGATCGCGATGGTCCGCGACCGGCTGACCGAGGACGACGCGCAGGAGGGCTTCCTGCTCGACGGGTTCCCGAGGAACGTCCCGCAGGCGGAGACGCTGAAGAAGATGCTCACCGAGTGGGACACCCGGCTTGAACTGGTGCTCGAACTCGTCGTGGACGACGACGAGGTGGTACGCAGGCTGTCGGGCAGGCGCACCTGCCGCCGGTGCGGGCGGGTCTGGCATGTGCTCTTCGACCCCCCGGCGCGGGCAGACATCTGCGACGACTGCGGTGGCGAGCTTTTCCAGCGGGACGACGACAGGGAAGAGACGATCAGGCACCGGCTCGAGGTCTACCAGGAACAGACCTCGCCCCTGATTGCGTTCTATGCGGACGAGGGAATCCTGCTCGGCATCGACGCCACCGGCCCAGTCGAAGAGATCACCGCGCGGGCGATCGGCGCACTGCGGCCGTATGTCAACTAGGCGTGTTCCGTGGGTGCCACCGCGGGTGCCACAGCCGCCCGTACGTGCGGGTAGCCTCTAATCCGGACAAGGGGAACCTGTGTGGAAAAGCCATAAGCCAGCGATCCAGCTCAAGACGCCGGCGCAGATCGCCAAGATGCGCGAGGCCGGCGTGCTTGTCGCGGACACCCTGCAGGCGCTGGGGGCCGCGGCACAACCCGGCGTGACGACCGCGGAGCTTGACGCGCTCGCCGAAGAGCGAATCCGCGGCGCCGGCGCCGTCGCCTCGTTCAAGGGCTACCACGGGTACCCCGCGACCATCTGCACGTCGGTGAACGAGGAGATTGTGCATGGGATCCCCAGGGATACCAAACGGCTGCGCGAGGGTTCGGTAATCTCGATCGACTGCGGCGCGATCGTGGACGGCTGGCACGCGGATGCCGCGCTCACGGTGGGAGTCGGCAAGATCTCGGACGAAATGTCCCGGCTGCTCGTGGTGTGTGAGGAGGCGCTCTGGCGCGGGCTCGCGCAAGCCAGGGCCGGTCTCCGGCTGACCGACATCTCGCACGCCGTCGAGGACAGCGTCCGGTCCAGCGGTGGGTACGGCATCGTCGAGGAATATGTGGGCCACGGCATCGGCACCGAGATGCACATGCCGCCGTCGGTGCCGAACTACGGCCCTCCGGGCCGCGGCCCGATGCTCCGCGTCGGGATGGCACTCGCGGTCGAGCCGATGGTGACCGCGGGCGGGCCCGCCACCGAACTGCTCGAAGACGACTGGACCGTGGTCACCGCGGACGGGTCGTGGTCGGCGCACTTCGAGCACACGGTCGCCATCACGGCTGACGGGCCGTGGGTGCTCACCGCGGCCGACGGCGGAGCGGAGCGGCTTGGCGGCCGAACCGAGGCCGCGGGCGCCACCGCAGGCTCGAATAGCTGAGGTGGGTGCGATGCCCTCCGATCCCCGGATCCGTGCCTCTGACGCGGACCGCGACCGCGCCGCGGAGGCATTGCGTGAGCATCACGCGACGGGCCGGTTGAGCATGGAGGAGTTCACCGACCGGCTTGACCGGGTCTACGCGGCCAAGACGCTCGGTGACCTTGACGAGCTGATGGCTGATCTGCCCGCGATCGACCTGTACCAGTTGCCCATCCCGGCGAGCCAGCGATTCGTCCCGCCCCGCCCGCCCGCGCCCGCCAGCCACGGCCGGATGTCGCCGGCGTGGCGGGCCGCGTGGGCGTCCTGGGCCTCCGTCAGCCTGGTGCTCGTCGTGATCTGGCTGATCACGGCGGGTATCGGTTCCGGCGGCTCGGCCTATTTCTGGCCCATCTGGGTCGCCGGGCCGTGGGGCGCGGTGATGCTCGCGCGCTGGATCTTCGGTTCCGGCCCGGGCGGCGGGGACCAGGGCAGGCCGGAGTGGCATACGCGGCGGCAGGACCTACGTGCGCAGCGTCATCAGATGCGGCGTGACCTGCGCGGCCAGCGCCGCGACCTGCGCGACGAGCCGGGTGATCCGGGCGGGGGTCAATCGGCGGACCCCTGACCTGGTGTTTGCGCCCGCGCCTGACGTGCCACGGAGGATTCGCGTTAGCGCCCCTTGTCGCGTAAACTCTGCACTCGGTGCTTTGGACGGGACTGCAGCGTGCCCGATGGCCGCCGTGGCGCATGGCACCAAACCATCATGACCACCACATGCCGGACACGGCCGATCAGCGAAACGCGGAGCTTATGCCCAAGAAGGACGGTGCCATCGAGGTCGAGGGCACGGTTGTCGAGTCACTCCCGAACGCATTCTTCCGGGTGGAGCTCGAAAATGGGCACAAGGTCCTTGCCCACATCAGCGGCAAGATGCGGATGCACTACATTCGCATCCTGCCCGATGACCGGGTGGTCGTCGAGCTGAGCCCCTACGACCTGAGTCGCGGGCGGATCGTGTACCGCTACAAGTGATACCAAGCTGCGGACACCCGGGTGCGGGCGGGCCGCAGTGCCGATCCGGGGGACGACCCCCGGACCCCTACGGGGGCCGAGGAGCCCACAATGAAGGTCAAGCCAAGCGTCAAGAGGATCTGCAGCAAGTGCCGCGTCATTCGCAGGCATGGCCGGGTAATGGTCATTTGCTCCGATCCTCGGCACAAGCAGCGCCAGGGCTGATTAACGCAGCCCTGGCCAGGCAAGCGCTGCGCCGCGGAGTTCGTTTCCTTCCGTGACGGCAGCCGTTAGCAACGATCGGCTCTACCGCCCGCAGGGTGGGCGGCTAACAGAAACGCGTTCCGCAGCTCCGGCCAATACCGCCGGATGCCGCCCCCGGTTCGGAGGCCGGGGCCCTGCCCGGGCTGGGTGGGGAGCGGTGCGCAGGACCTCCGTGACCAGAAGGAGAGCTGCCTTAGATGGCACGCCTCGTTGGCGTCGACCTCCCCCGCGAGAAGCGGCTCGAGGTCGCGCTTACCTACATCTACGGCGTCGGCCGGACCCGCGCCAGGCAGACGCTCGACGCGACCGGCGTCAGTCCGGACATGCGGGTCCACCAGCTCGGCGACGACGAGCTTGTGCGGCTGCGTGACTGGATCGAGGCAAATTACAAGGTGGAAGGTGACCTGCGCCGCGAGGTGCAGGCGGACATCCGCCGTAAGGTTGAGATCGGGTGCTACCAGGGCATCAGGCACCGCCGGGGGCTCCCGGTGCACGGTCAGCGCACGCAGACCAACGCCCGCACCCGCAAGGGCAAGAAGAAGACGGTGGCCGGCAAGAAGAAGGTCGGCAAGAAGTAACAAGTAGTCCGCGCGTGGGACGCGGCAGCGTCACCACGGACCGATGACCTCCGGGAGTTTGGGAGCAGATGCCTCCGAAGAGCAGCCGCACCGCCACCAAGAAGGTGCGCCGCAAGGAACGGAAGAACGTCGCTCACGGGCACGCCCACATCAAGAGCACGTTCAACAACACGATCGTCTCCATCACCGATCCGCTCGGCAACGTCATCTCATGGGCGTCGTCCGGCCAGGTCGGCTTCAAGGGCTCGCGCAAGTCGACGCCGTTCGCCGCGCAGATGGCGGCCGAGGCCGCCGCGCGCCGCGCGATGGAGCATGGCATGCGTAAGGTTGACGTCTTCGTCAAAGGCCCAGGATCGGGCCGCGAGACCGCGATCCGGTCGCTGCAGGCGACCGGCCTCGAGGTGGGCTCGATCCAGGATGTGACCCCGGTCCCGCATAACGGCTGCCGTCCGCCGAAGCGGCGCCGGGTTTGAGACTTGACAGGAGTTTTTGATAGATGGCTCGTTACACCGGCGCGGACTGCAAGCTCTGCCGCCGCGAGAAGATGAAGCTCTTCCTCAAGGGCTCGAAGTGCGACTCGCCGAAGTGCCCGATCGAGATCCGGCCGTACCCGCCGGGCGAGCACGGCCGCGGGCGCCCCAAGGAGAGCGAGTACCTGCTGCAGGTGCGGGAGAAGCAGAAGGCGCGCCGGATCTACGGCGTGCTGGAGCGGCAGTTCCGCGGCTACTACGAGGAGGCGTCACGCCGGCGCGGCAAGACCGGTGAGAACCTCCTCCAGCTGCTTGAGAGCCGGCTGGACAACGTCGTCTACCGTGCCGGTTTCGCCAAGAGCCGCGACATGGCCAGGCAGCTGGTGCGGCACGGGCACTTCCTGGTCAACGGCAAGAAGGTGGATATCCCGTCGTACCGGGTGTCCGACAACGACATCATCGACGTGCGGGAGAAGTCCCGCGAGTTCACGCCGTTCGTGATCGCCCGCGCCGAGGCGGGCGAGCGTGGGGTTCCGGCCTGGCTCGACGTGGTCACGGACAAGATGCGCATCCTCGTCCACACGCTGCCGGCCCGGGCCCAGATCGACACCCAGGTCCAAGAGCAACTCATCGTCGAGTACTACTCGAAGTAACAGACGGCGGCGGAAGGCCCGCTGCCCGCAGTATCCGCCCGGGGGGCGAGCCCCCCGCACCAATGGATGCCGCATCCGCGGCAGCCGGTTAGGCTTCCACGGAAGATCGCGACTGTCAAATAGCGGGCGTCGCGGAAAGGAAGAAAAATGCTCATCGCTCAGCGTCCGGCTCTCACCGAGGAGCAGGTAGACGAGTTCCGCTCGAGGTTCGTGATCGAGCCGCTTGAGCCGGGATTCGGCTACACGATCGGCAACTCGCTCCGCCGTACTCTGCTGTCCTCCATCCCTGGAGCTGCGGTCACCAGCATCCGGATCGAGGGAGTGCTGCACGAGTTCTCCACCGTTCCGGGGGTCAAGGAGGATGTGACCGACATCATCCTCAACCTCAAGGAGCTTGTGGTCTCCTCCGAGCACGACGAGCCCGTGGTGATGTACCTGCGCAAGCAGGGCCCTGGCGAGGTGACCGCGGCGGACATCGCGCCGCCGGCCGGGGTTGAGGTGCACAACCCCGACCTGCGCGTCGCGACCCTGAACGGCAAGGGAAAGCTGGAGATGGAGCTCACGGTCGAGCGTGGCCGTGGATACGTCTCCGCGACACAGAACAAGCAGCCCGGCCAGGAGATCGGCCGCATCCCGATCGACTCGATCTATTCGCCGGTGATGCGGGTGACCTACAAGGTCGAGGCCACCCGTGTCGAGCAGCGTACCGACTTCGACAAGCTCATCCTCGACGTCGAGACCAAGCCGTGCCTGCGGCCGCGTGATGCGGTCGCGAGCGCGGGCAAGACGCTCGTTGAGCTGTTCGGCCTGGCCCGCGAGCTGAACGTCGACGCCGAGGGCATCGACATGGGGCCGTCGCCGACCGACGCGGCGCTCGCCGCCGATCTGGCGCTGCCGATCGAGGAGCTGAACCTCACCGTCCGCTCGTACAACTGCCTGAAGCGCGAAGGCATCCACACGGTGGGCGAACTGGTCGCCCGCAGCGAGCAGGATCTGCTCGACATCCGCAATTTCGGCGCCAAGTCGATCGAGGAAGTCAAGCAGAAGCTGATCGACATGGGGCTGGCACTGAAGGATTCGCCACCCGGGTTCGACCCAGGCACGGCGGCGGACAGCTTCGGCGCCGACGACGACCAGAGTTACGTCGAGACGGAACAGTACTGAACGCCCCGCTGCCGGGCCCCGGCTCAGTTTCCGGGCCCGGGCTCGGCGGCGGAGGCCAGCGAACCAGCCGCGGCGCGGCCTGGCAGGCAGCAGACGAGGAGTAGGACAACATGCCCACGCCCACCAAGGGCCCGCGGCTGGGTGGCAGTTCTTCCCACCAGCGGCACATCCTGGCGAACCTCGCTACCGCGCTGTTCGAGCACAAGCGCATCACGACCACCGAGGCGAAGGCGCGCAGGCTTCGCCCGGTCGCGGAACGGCTGATCACTTTCGCCAAGCGAGGTGACCTGCACGCGCGCCGGCGGGTCCTCACGCTGGTCACGGACAAGAGCGTGGTCCACACGCTGTTCACCGAGATCGGCCCGAGCTTCGCCACCCGGCCTGGCGGTTACACCCGGATCACCAAGATCGGCCCACGCAAGGGCGACAACGCGCCGATGGCCGTGATCGAGCTTGTCACGGACGACACGCAGGCAGTCGCCCCGAGGCGGCGCCGCGTCCGCCGCGCCACCAGCCCGGCCGCCCTGCGGGTGCCCGAGACGGCCGAGCCACAGGACGCCGATGCCGCCGACGCCGACGTCGATGCGGCCGAGGTCGATGACACCGAGATCGCTGGCATCGGCGATGCCGCCGAGACAGCGGGTGACACCGACCCGGCAGACGGCACCGGCGCGGCAGCAGCCGAAGACTCCGGCGCCTCTGACGAGGCTGATGAGGCCGTGGAAGGCGACGCCAAGCCAGAGGATGACAAGCACTCCTGATCCACCCGCCGCGGCAGCCGTTCGGGTTCGGCTCGATCTAAGTTATGACGGTGCGGGCTTTTCCGGCTGGGCACGACAGCCCCACGTGCGGACCGTCCAAGCGGTACTCGAGGAGGCGACGGCGCGGCTGCTGCGGCGGCCAGAACCGCCGAGGCTGACGGTCGCCGGGCGGACGGACGCGGGCGTGCACGCGCGGGGGCAGGTGGCGCACGCCGACGTGCCCGCCGAGGCGTGGGCTCGCGCGGAGGATCATGCCCTGCGGCGGCTGGCCGCACTGCTACCGCCCGACGTCCGGGTACACGCGATCCGCGTGGTTCCAGCAGCGTTCGACGCGCGGTTTTCCGCGCTGTGGCGGCGCTATTCGTACCGGGTGAGTGACGATCCCGTCGGCGTCGATCCGTTGCGCAGACACGACACCGTGGCGCACCGGCGGCCGCTCGACGTCGAGGCGATGAACGCCGCGGCCCGCGCGCTGCTCGGTGAGCACGATTTCGCCGCCTTCTGCAGGCGGCGTGCGGGAGCGACGTCCATCCGCCGGCTGATCCGCCTCGAGTGGGTGCGCGAGGGCGATGCGGTCGCGGTCGCGACCGTGCTCGCGACCGCGTTCTGCCACAACATGGTGCGCGCGCTCGTCGGAGCCATGTTCGCCGTCGGCGACGGCCGCAGGCCGATCGGGTGGCCCCGCGACGTGCTCGAGCGGGGCGTCAGGGACCCCGCCGTGCACGTTGCGCCGCCGCACGGGCTCTGCCTCGAGGAGGTGCGTTATCCGCCGGACGGCGCGCTTGCCGAAAGCCGCGGCGTCACGGCCGCGCCGGCCCGCGCTAGGGACCCTGGAGGCGCGCCGTGATCGGCCGCTCGGCGAGCATGGCGAAGGAACGGCTCAGCGACTCCACGAGATGGTCCTGGGCGCCGGTGCCGGTCGGCGTGTGCCCGTTGGCGTAGGTCGCATACGCGAAAATGATGTACCGGCCGTCGACGACGCCGTACGCGTAGCCGCCGGTCACCGAGATCAACCGTGCGCCGCTGCCTGGCTTGCCGTTTAGCGCGGCGAACCACACGTTCCGCTTCAGTTTCTTCGCGCGGTTGACCCGCTCGGCGAGCGCCTTGGTCGGCAACGCGGCTACGCCGGCGGTGACCGCGAAGCGTTTCGAACTGTCGACGTACGTCGCCCGGACCACCCTTTCACACCCGCTCGCCGTCAGCGCGGCAGCGAATGAGCCGCGCGCGGCCAGCGCACACTTGCGGTTGACCACGGCCGCGACGAGGGCAAACTGGCGGCCGTCGATGGTGACCCGGCCGTTCGGGAAGATCTCGGCCCTCGTGATCGGTTTCGGGTCGGTCGCGACGCTGTCGATCTTGCTTGCGAGTGTCGGCTGCGGTGTGGCCACGCTGGCCCGATGGGTCGGCGCCGGGCTGGTCGGCGCGGCCTGCGGGGTCTGTGCCGAGTGTGAACGCAGCACCGCGATCGCGCCGGCCGCCGCGGCCAGCACCAAGATTCCGGCCGCGACCGTAAGGACCTTCTTGCCGCGGCTGGGCCCCCGCCCGGGGGACGAGCTGGGTGGCTGGGCCGGGAAGCCTCCGCCCATATCTGGCGGGAACCCGGTTTGCGGAGGTAGCGCGCCGAGGTGAGGAGACATCGCTCCGGGCGGTGCGGCAAACGCTCCGGGCAGTGGAGGCAGCGCCCCGGGCGGCGGCGGAAGTTCCCCGGGTGGTGGCGCAAACGCTCCGGGTGGTGGGGGCAGCGCTCCGGGTGGTGGGGGCAGTTCCCCGGGTGGTTGCGCAAACGCTCCGGGTGGTGGGGGCAGCGCCCCGGGCGGTGGGGGAAATGACCCGGGGTGAGGTGCGAGTGGGCCGGTCTGTGGCCCGGATACCCCGGCTCGGGAGTGCGGCGGCCAGGGTATCGGCGTACCCGGCACCTGACCAGGATCAGGCGGAACAGGCGCGGCCGGGCCCGTGCCGTTCGGCATGGAACCTGATGGTGCGTACGGCGACGCGGCACCGGGCAGCGGGCCCATGTTGAACGCGGCGGTATCCGGTACCTGCGGCGGGGTCATGTTGAACGCGGCGCCGTCCGGTGCTCCGGGTGGGGTCATGTTGTACCCGGCGCCGTCCGGCGCCTCGGGTGGGGTCATGGTGAATCCAGGGGTGTCTGGTGCCTCTGGCGGGGTCATGTTGAAGGCGGCGCCGTCCGGTGCCCCGGGCGGGGTCGTGGTGAATCCGGGGGTGTCTGGTGCGGCGGGCGGGCTGGGGTAGATCCCTGAGCCGTTCACAGCGGGCGACTCGCCCTCGGTGAAGTCCTGTGTTCCCGGTATGCTCGCCGGGCCGCCCCAGGCGAGACGGTCTGCGAACGGGTTGGCGGCCCAGGCGGGCACGTCGGTGGCAGCCGCGTCCGAGCCCGGCATTCCGGTGCCTGGCTCGTCGGCTCCGGATCTGCCGTGGCCCGGTTCGGCCGGCCCGGCGCCGCCCGCGCTTGGTCCCCCCGGGCTCGGTAGCTCGTACCCCGGCGCCGCGGCGATAGGTGTGTCGTGGCCCGGTGGCTGCAAGCCCGGTGTGGGTGCGGTTGGTGTGCCGTGGCCCAATACCTGGTAGCCCGGGCCTTCGGCGGTTGGTGAGTCATAGCCCGGTACCTGGTACTGGTAGCCCGGCGGCTCCGCGGTTGGCGACTCGTAGCTCGGTGGCTCATAACCCGATGGGTCGAAGGTCGGTGCCTCGAACCCCGGTGCCTCGAACCCCGGCGCCTCGAACCCCGGCGCACCGACGCCCGAGGCGCCGACTCCAGGCGCCTCCGCGCCCGGTGGGGGGCCGAAGACGTAGTCAGGCGGGCCAAAGTCCGCGGCGGCAACGGCCCCGTTCGCGACGTCGCCCGGGCCGGCCTGTCCCGAGGGGGTCTGCGCGGCGTCCGACTGCGAAGGGCTGGCCTGCCCTCGCTCGACCTGATCCGGCTCGACCTGATCCGGCTCGACGTTGTCAGGCTGCTGCGATCCCGCCCGGATTGCCCACGACGGGCTTGCTGCCGCATCCGGGCTGAGCGACGGCGGACCGGCGTCAGCTTGCCGTGGTGGCCGTGGAGTCAGTGGTGGCGGTGGGCCTTCAGGTAGTTCCGGGCCGGGCATGACGGGCGCGCCGAAGACACCGGGCGTGGATGGAACCGGTTGGCCTTTCATGAGCGGCGCCGGGTCCGGCGCCACGGGCGCGAGCGGCGGTGGCTGAGTGGGCGGACCACTCGATGGCAGACCAGCCGCTGGCCGGGGCGGTGGACTCCCCGCGAAAGGCGCTGGTTCTGGCCGCACGGGCCCGGCCTCGATGCCGTCGTCGGCCGGCCCGGTATCGCCTCCTTGATGGGCAGGGGCGCTGTGGCGGCCACGGGTGCGGCCCTGTTCACCGGCGGCGGCCGCAGGCGCCTCGGCGCTGTCGGCCCGCAGCCATGGTGGTGCCCAGAGTTGGTCGGCCGGCGAGTACGAGGAATGCCCGTTCTGCGTGGCCCAAGCACTGACCCAAGCATCGGCGCCTGGGGCGCGGCCAGGCGCCCACTCGGCGGGCTCGTGCGCCGGGCCGGTCTGCGCCGGACCGGTCCGCGCCGGGCCGGGCCGGGCCGGGCCGGGCCGCGCTGAGCCGTCCACGCTGGGGACGTGCGGGCCCGGGCTGCTCGTGTCCCACGGCACGGTGCCCTGCGCGTCAGGGCCCACGTCAGGGCCCTGCGCGTCAGGGCCCTGAGCGTCACGGTTATGGGCGTCAGGGTCATGGGCGTCAGAGCTATGGGCGTCAGGCTCGGCCTCGCTGGCCCAGCCGGGGGTGCCCGCGCGGCCGTCGCCGTGGCTGCCGGCTTCTGCGCGTTCCCCCTCGGCAGGCTCCGGCTCCGTTATCGGTATGTGCGCCGACATATCCGACCATTTGGGACTCGCTGGATCCATCGATTCTCCTGTACCTAGGGCGCTGACCCGGCTGCCCTATAAGGGCCGCGGTCACCGGATGTCGCGCCTTCGATGTTCAGGGCGTCAAGGGCTTGCCCGTCACCATTCGCCTGGTCAGGCTCTGGTTGACCGTTTTCTGGTAGAGATCGTTAACAAACTGCAGGAGATCCTTGCGGTCACGGGACGAGGTGGGGCTGTGCAGGTTCGTGTACTGAGCCCACATCAAGATCAGATAGTGACCCTTGGCCACCGCCCAGACGACGCCGGTGCCCCGGCCCAGGTTCCTGCTCGCACCATGGGGCGCGGGGAGCGGCTGAATGAACTGCCCAGGCGCCGTGACCACCTTTCCGACCTTCGCCGCGACGCTCGCGGTCGTCAGGTTCAGTACGCCGATCGTGCCCATCTTCTTCCCGTTCACTGACAGGTAGCTGGCCCGCAGCGCCTGGCTGCAGCCCTTGCGCACCGCTGCCTTGAGCCGCGCGCCGAACACAGCGCTCCGGCAACTCTGGCTGGCCCGCTCCGTCGTCAGGAGATAGCTCCGTGTGCCCGCCGCCACCTGCGCGGGAAAGAGCTCGGCGAGCGTCAGCGGAACGGGGTCGTTCGCCTGGCTCGTGATGTACTGCCAGGCACCGAGATTCGCCGGCGGGGTCGGGGCGGGCGGCGATGGCGATGGCGTCACCGGCTTGGCCGTGCTCGGTGCTCCCGCGGTCTTGTGCCTGGTGGTGAGGGCGTACCCCGCCGTGGCGGCGAGTGCCACCACCGCGACCACGCCGATGGCCGATACCAGCAGGACGCGGGAGCGGCCACCGCGCCGCCGGGTCCGCACCCGGCTCGCCCTGCGCTGTCGCGGCGGCGCGACCGTGGCGGTCTGGGCGGAACCGGCCCTGGCATCCCGTGGTCGCCCCGGCGTGCCGGTGCGCGCCTCGTCGCCTGAGGTGTCCCGCTGGCCGTCGGTCTCCCCGCGCAGCGTCCAGATCTCGGTCGGGTCGTCCTCGCCGTAGGTCCACATCTGCGACCCGTTGACCCCGCCGGAGAAGGCGCTGCGGCCATGGCCGTTACCGGCTTGTGCGGCCTGGGCCGCGTGCACCGACCACGGGCCGCCGTCCCAGTCACCGGCCCACGGGCCGGCACCCCAGTCCGTGCGCCACGTCCGCGGAGCCGGATCACGCTCCCCCTGGCCGGCATCGCTGGCGGCGTCGCGCCCGTGGCGGCTGGCGGTGAGGACGTCAGGGCCTGCCGCGTGACGGTCCTGCTCCGGCACGCTGTGGCCGCCGCCTCGCGCGCCGTTCCACCCCTGAGCGTGGCTGACCGGGTACTCTGGGTCGCGCGCACCCGGAGTAGGCGGGAATCCACGTACCGGGTCCCGGTGCCTTTGCATCCCAGTTAACCGGTACCCAGAGTCACCCCGCGGCCAGTTTTCTGGCATGCGGGCACCCTGATCGCCCGGATAACTCATAGGGGGAGCGTAGCGTCCCACCCGCCTGCCACGCCGCCGCCAGCGTATAATGCCAGGTGACGGCGATGGGATGTGCGGTCAAACGGCGGCTGTCACGCGTCATTTTGACCCGCACCGACAGCGGCCGGTAGGCTGCTTGGACGTCCGTGTGCACCGGTGTGCCGATGGCGCATGTTCAGCAGAACGCGCTGTGTGCCCATCTGGGCCGGCGGACCCCCGTGCGGCGCGCGGCAGCCCGTCCGGGCTGGGATCCCAGATCAGGAACTACACGCGAAGGCTTTACGACTGTGCGCACATTTAGCCCGAAGGCTAAGGACATCCAGCCCCAGTGGCACGTGGTGGACGCGTCCGATGTGATCCTCGGGCGGCTGGCCAGTCACGTCGCGACGCTGCTCAGAGGAAAGCACAAGCCGATCTTCGCACCGCACCTGGACACCGGTGATTTTGTCATCGTCGTCAACGCGGGGAAGATCGCGCTCAGCGGGAACAAGATCGATCAGAAGAAGGCCTACCGGCATTCGGGGTACCCGGGCGGACTTCACTCGGTCGCCTACCGCGAACTGCTGGCCAAGCATCCGGAGAAGGTGGTCGAAAAGGCCGTCAAGGGGATGCTGCCCAAGAACTCGCTCGGCAGGAAGATGCACCGCAAGCTGAAGGTCTACGCGGGCCCCGACCACCCGCACCAGGCACAGCAGCCCGTCCCTTACCAGATTACCCAGATCGTCCAGTAGGCCCGCAGCCAGCCGGCGCAGGGCGGATCGGGCGCACAGCCCAGCAGCGCCCACCGCCATCAGGCGCCCACCCATCAAGCGCACATAGGAAGCACGAGGAACAGACCGTGGCACAGCCCACCGGTACCGAGACACCCACCGAGGACGTCGAGGCGAGCACCGACGGTTCGGCCGCAGACGGCGTTTTCGACGCCGGCGAGACGGCGGGATATGGGTCGGACTACACCACAGAGACGCCCGCGGAAGTCGTGAGCGCCATGGCGCGCCCCGTGCTGACCGGGCACGGCGGCGCCACCGGACGGCGCAAGGAGGCCATCGCGCGCGTCCGCGTCATGCCCGGGTCGGGACAGTGGAAGATCAACGGTCGTACGCTCGGCGAGTACTTCCCGAACAAGGTTCATCAGCAGCTCATCAACGAGCCGTTCGTCACCCTCGGCGCCGAGAGCCAGTTCGACGTGATCGCGCGCATTTCCGGCGGCGGGGTCACCGGGCAGGCCGGTGCGTTGCGCCTTGGTATCGCGCGGGCGCTGATCGAGATCGACCCGGAGAACCGCCCGGCACTGAAGAAGGCAGGCTTCCTGACCCGCGACGCCCGGGTGAAGGAGCGCAAGAAGTACGGCCTGAAAAAGGCCCGTAAGGCGCCACAGTACTCGAAGCGCTGATCCGGCAGGCGTCGGCAGGCTTGCACCAGGATCCCCTGGAGCGACATTCTATGGGCCGTCTATTCGGTACTGATGGTGTTCGCGGAGTCGCGGGCCGTGACCTCACGGCTCGGCTCGCGATGGATCTCGCGTCGGCGGCTGCCGCCGTGCTCGGCGATGCCGGTGAGTTCGCCGCGGCGGCGCAGGCAGGACGGCGTCCCGCCGCGGTGGTCGGCCGTGACCCGCGAGCATCCGGCGAGTTCCTCGAGGCTGCCGTCGTGGCGGGCCTGGCGGGCATGGGCGTGGATGTGATGAGGCTCGGCGTCACACCGACGCCGGCCGTCGCCTACCTGACCGGCGCGCTCGGTGCCGACTTCGGCGTCATGCTGTCGGCGAGCCACAATCCCGCGCAGGACAACGGCATCAAGTTCTTCTCCCGCGGCGGGTACAAGCTCCCCGATCCCGTCGAGGACGCGATCGAGCGGCGGCTCGGTGACCTGGCCGCGGCCCAGACGCCCGCGCCGGGATTCGGCCGGGTGACGGACGCGCCGCAGGCGCGTGACCGCTATCTGGAGCACCTGGTGTCGTCCCTGCCGGGCGGCGGGACGGGCGGTCCGATCGCCGCAGCGGGCGACGGCCTGCTGGCCGGCCTGCGCATCGTCGTGGACTGCGCGCACGGGGCCGCGTACGACGTGGCGCCCGAGGCGTTTCGCCGCGCGGGTGCGGAGGTCGTCGCGATCGGTGCGCAGCCGGACGGGCTGAACATCAACGAGGCCTGCGGATCTACACACCTGGACGCGCTCATCGCCGAGGTCGTCGCGCGCGGCGCCGACGCGGGTATCGCACACGACGGCGACGCCGACCGGTGCCTGGCGGTCACCTCCGACGGGCAGGTGGTGGACGGCGACCAGATCCTGGCGATCCTCGCGGTCGAGCTCAAGGAGGCGCACCGGCTCGCGGGCGACACGGTCGTCGCGACGGTGATGTCGAATCTCGGTTTCCACCGGGCCATGGAGGACGCCGGCATCCAGGTGGTGGAGACCGCCGTGGGTGACCGCTATGTCCTCGAGGCCATGCAGGCCGGTGGCTACGTGCTCGGCGGCGAGCAATCGGGTCACATCATCATGCTGGAACACGCGACGACCGGTGACGGTCTGCTGACGGCGCTGCACCTGCTGGGCGCGACGGCCAGGCGCGGCCTTGCGCTCGGTGAGCTTGCGAAGGTCATGCAGAGGTTTCCGCAGGTGCTCATCAACGTTCCCGAGGTGGACAAGTCCCTGGTCAACTCCTCGCCAGGGCTGGCGGCGGCCGTGGCCGCCGCCGAGGCCGAACTCGGCGCGAGCGGCCGGGTGCTCATCCGCCCGAGCGGGACCGAGCCCGCGGTGCGCGTGATGGTCGAGGCGGCCGGGGAGGAACAGGCCCAGCGGATTGCGAGCCACCTTGCCGAGGTCGTGCGCACCGACCTCGGTTGAGCCGCCGGCCGGCGGCGGCGCGGTGGCGATGGTGAGGTCGCGAGCATGAGGTACGCACACGAGGTCGCGAAGGTCCGCGCGGCCGAGCAGGCGCTGATGGCGCGCTCGCCGGAGGGCGCCCTGATGGCGATGGCGGCGGCCGGCCTCGGCGCGACGTGTGCGCGTCTGCTCGGTTCGGTGTACGGAGCGCGGGTGGTGGTGCTCGCCGGCCGCGGCGACAACGGCGGCGATGCGCTGTACGCCGCGCAGCGGCTCGCGCGCCGCGGCGCGCGCACGCACGCCGTGCTGACCGGGTCGCGGGTCCACCCGGGCGGCGCCGCCGCCTTGCGGATCGCGGGCGGGCGGGCGGTGGCGGCGACCGATCAGGCCGTCCCGGGGCTCATCGGCGAAGCAGATCTGATCATCGATGGGATGCTCGGCATCGGTGGCCGCGGCGGGCTGCGTGAGCCGCAGTCGTCGCTGGCCGAACTGGCGGCGCGCGCGGGCGCCGTGGTGGTCGCCGCCGACCTGCCGAGCGGGATCGATGCCGACACCGGGGTCGTCGCGGGCGCGGCCGTCCAGGCGGATGTCACCGTCACCTTCGGCACCTGCAAACCCGGCCTGCTGATCGACCCCGGCGCATCGCGCGCGGGAGTGACCGAACTGGTCGACATCGGGCTGGCCAGCGAACTCGCGGAGCCTGACGTGGTCGCGCTTCAGTCCGAGGATCTTGCCGCGATGCTGCCGCGCCCGTCGGCTGAGTCGGACAAGTACCGGCGCGGCGTCCTTGGTGTGCTCGCCGGGAGTGACCGCTTCACCGGGGCAGCCGTGCTCGCGGTCGGCGGCGCCGTCCGCGGCGGCGCGGGTATGGTCCGGTACCTGGCATCGTCGCCGGGTGTGGCCGGCCTCGTCCGCGCGCGCTGGCCGGAGGCCGTGATAACGGTCGCGGGCCCGCACACCACCGCGGCGCAGGCCGCGGCCGTGCTCGGCGAGGTCGGCCGCGTACAGGCCTGGGTCGCCGGGCCGGGCATGGGTACGAGCGCCGACGCGGGCCACCTGCTCGCCGCGGTGCTTGAAACGGATCTTCCCGTTGTCGTCGATGCGGACGGGCTCACGCTGCTCACGTCGGCCGGCCTGGTGCCGCTGCGCCGCGCCGCGCCGACATTGCTCACGCCGCACGCGGGTGAGCTGGCCAGGCTGCTCGGCATCAATCGGGCGGACGTGGAGGCGCGGCGCCTTGAGCACGCCAGACGGGCCGCCGTGGAACTCGGGGCCACGGTGCTGTTGAAGGGCTCGACGACCGTGATCGCCGGGCCGGGCGGACCGGCCTGGGTGAATACGATGACGACGAGCTGGCTCGCGACGGCGGGCTCGGGTGACGTCCTGTCCGGGCTGGCCGGCGCTCTGGTCGCGCAGGGTCTTGAGCTGTCAGCCGCGGCGGCCGCCGCGGCCTACCTGCACGGCCTGGCGGCGCGGCTCGCCTCGGGCGGCGCCCCGATCAGCGCGGCCGACGTGATAGGCGCCCTGCAGGAAGCGTTCAGTACGGCCGGCCAGCCGACGGCGGCCCGGTCATGACGGTGGTGCGGTCGCTTGGGCTGTTCGTCATCGCCGCGATCGCCGAGATCAGCGGCGCGTGGCTGGTCTGGCAGGGGGTACGTGAGCACCGCGGCATCGGGTGGGTGGGCGCGGGGGTCCTCGTCCTCGGCGTGTACGGCTTCGTCGCGACCCAGCAGCCGGACGCGCATTTCGGCCGCATCCTGGCGGCCTACGGCGGCATATTCGTGGCCGGCTCGCTCGCCTGGGGCGTGGTCGCCGATGGCTACCGGCCGGACCGTTACGACCTGATCGGGGCGGCGATCTGCCTGCTCGGCATGGCGGTCATCATGTTCGCGCCGCGGCGGTAGTGTCGCGGCTATGAATGCGCCGACTGTGACCTTGCGGCCGGTCGCGGCGGATGATCTCCCGATGCTCGAACGGTTCTGCGTGGAGCCCGAGCTGATGGGGCTGGACTGGCAGGGTTTCCGTGACCGCGGCGCGATCGGCCGCAGGTTCGCCGAGGACGGCTTCCTCGGCGAGAAGGACGGCCAGCTGATCGTGACCGCGGACGGTCATGCCGCCGGGTTCGTGGCCTGGCGCGCGTTCAGCTACGGCAGGCCGGAGCACGCGTGCTGGAACATCGGGATCATTCTGCTGCCCGAATGGCGTGGCCGTGGCGTCGGCAGCACGGCGCAGCGGCAGTTGGCCGACTACCTGTTCACCTTCACCCCGATGGTCCGCGTCGAGGCGGGGACGCTGCCGGAGAACGTGGCCGAGCAGCGCGCCCTCGAGCGGGCCGGCTTCACCAGGGAGGGAACCCTGCGCCGCGTCGGCTTCATCCACGGTGCCTGGTGTGACGGCATCCTGTACAGCCGGGTACGCACGGAGCCCATGATCCCCCGGCCGGCCTGAGCGCGGCAGGAGCGGCGGTCATGACTTCAGTGGTGCTCCGTCGGCGCGGCGTGGCGCGCGCCGCAATCACGGATTCGGCTCGCACGGTTCGTGACACAAGGGGCGTGCGGGGTTCCGGTGCGCGTGGCGGGCTCGCGGTGGGGTACGGACCGAAACCGGTCACTGCCGGCGGGTTACCTTCGCCAGGGAAATTGGGACATATAACTCGGAGGAGGTCCCGACCCGTCAGGAGCCTATGAACGCCGCAGAAATGCTTGCCCGCGACCTCGTTCTCCGGGTGTGCGCGAGCGATGGGGAGTTCCGCAGAGACTGGCTTACCGGCGGCGTCGGCGGGGTTTCGCACAAGCGGGTCGTCCCGCTCGCCGTGACGCCAGGGGCCGACCCCGGGTTAGCGGACGCGATCGCTGGGGCGGCCGTCGAGACGGGGGCCGACCGGCTGCTCGCGTGCCGGACCAGGGCCGCGTACATGTACGACAACGTGACAGTGCTGCCCGCGAGCGGCAAGGCACTGCTCGACCTCGCCGCCCGATGGGGGCAGCCGGACGACTTCCTTGTGTGCCTGCCGGACGGCTCGGCCGCGGTCCTGGTCAGCATGGCCGGCTATGCGCTCGGCGCGGGTCCGCCCGTGTTCGTCGCCGCGCTGGCCGGGCCGGACGTCGGGGGGGCAAGAGAGAGGTTCGCCGCGTGGGCGCGGGCTACCGGTGACCAACGCCTGCGCCTGGTGGCAGGGCGCTACGGCGGCGTGCCGGCCAGCCGCCACGCGTCCCGCCG